>JAGRHX010000889.1 GCA_020444775.1 Gammaproteobacteria bacterium | reverse complement strand
GCCGAGTGCTACATGCACGGGCTCGAGCTGCAGGTCGAGGCGGTGCGGCAGGTTCGAGGACAGTCCACCGCCCAGGTCCCGGACGTCGACGTCTCGATGGTCACCTCCGGCCCGATGGTGACCCCGGTCAGCAACTGCATCTTCGGTTCCGAGGCGACACTATCATGAGCACGCAGTCCTATCTGCCCGAGGGCATGCCGATTCCGGCGCCCGAGTCCGACGGTCTGAGCCGGCCGTTCTGGGAGGGGCTCCGCGAGGAGCGCATTCTCGTGCAGCGTTGTCGCAGCTGCGGCGGATGGCAATGGGGTCCGGAATGGATCTGTCATCGTTGCCTGTCCTTTGACCTGGGCTGGGAAGCGGTCGACGGCCGTGGTCGGATCTACAGCTGGGAGCGTTCCTGGCATCCGGTGCACCCGGCGCTGCGCGAACGCTGCCCGTACATCGCGGTGCTGGTCGAGCTGCCCGCCGCCGACAATGTCCGCATGCTCGGCAACCTGCTCGGCGACCCGCATCAGGCGGTGCAGATAGGCCAGGAGGTGGAAGCCGTATTCGAACACCACACGCGGCAGCAGCCACACTACACGCTGCTGCAGTGGCGGAACGTCTGAGAGCCTGTGTAACACGCCCACGGCCTGCTGCGACGGCCGCCGGAGCGTTTCATGGCTTGTCAGCCAGTGCACCACGACCAGGGGATCACATCCCGGGGGTAGGACCATGGAGAACACGCTTCGAATCGAGGTCAACGAGCCGAATCAATGGCGTCTTCAGACGCCCGGCAGCGCCGGCTGGCGGGGCAGCGCGCGCGCCGACAGCCCGGCCGGCAAGTACTTCATCGTCTCCACCGATTGTCATGCCAACGAGCCCGCGGATCTTTGGGCGAAACGTATAGAGCCCAAGTATAGGGACCGCCTGCCACGTGTGGTGACCGACGAGAAGGGCGTGCAATGGCGGGTCAGCGAGGGCTACCGGCCCGACCGTTTGCGTATCACCGAGTTCGAGGGTGAGGACAAGCTGCGCGCGCAAGCCGGTGTCGATCCCCAGGAGCGGCTGCGCGACCACGAGATGGACGGCATCGACGCCGAGATCGTATTTCCCAACAAGGGCCTGGCCATGTGGGCGACGCCGGATCCGGAGTTCGCCATGGCCCAATGCCGGGTCTGGAACACCTGGGCGTGGGAGGTATTCGGTCCATACAACGATCGGCTGGCACCGGTAGCGGCCATCGCCACCGGCGACATGCAGGGTTCGATGCAGGAGATCGAGCGCACCGCGAAGCTGGGATTCAAATCGCTGACCCTGCCGTGCAAGCCCATCTGGGGCGGGCATGACGTCGAGCATCCCAACTACAACCTGCCGCAGTTCGATCCGATGTGGTCCTTGATCGAAGAAACCGGCATGCCGATCACCTTTCACGTCTCCACCGGACGCGACCCGCGCGCTTCACGCGGCAACGGCGGCGCGGTGATCAACTACGTGACCCACTCACTGGCACCAACCATCGAGCCGGTTGCGAACCTGTGCGCATCAGGCGTGCTGGAGCGCCACCCGAAGATTCGATTCGCCACCATCGAAGCCGGCATCGGCTGGGTGCCCTGG
>JAGRHX010000888.1 GCA_020444775.1 Gammaproteobacteria bacterium | reverse complement strand
GCTGGTGAACAATCTGCCCGTGGCCATGGACCGCCTGAGCTCGGCACGCGATCGGGCGATCGCCGGTCTCAGCGCCCGGAGCTTGCCCGAGCAGCTCGAGTATCGGCTGTCCGAGGAGCTGTTGCGCATGTCCTTGCGTGTCGAGGCGCTCGCGCGTGATATCGAGGTGTCCGCCGGCCTGAATCCGGCGGTTGTCCGTACACTGCCGGCGCTGAGCAGCACACTGCAGGAGGCCGCCGCCCGCTTCGATACCCTGCTCCGCGACATGATCCGACGAGCCGCCGCTGGTGAGACCCAGTCGGCCCGGGTCGCCGAGCTGGTCGAGGCCGCGGCGGCCGCCACCGACGCCGGCCGTAGACTGCACGAGCAGACCGCGCCGGCGCTGTCGGCCATGCTCGACGAGCGTATCCGTTCGCTGCGTGTCGATCTGCTGAGCGTTGCGGTGCCACTGCTGCTGATCGGCCTGCTCGCCTTTCTGGTCGCCTGCTGGGTGACCCGGCACATCACCACATCGACCGGTCGCGCGGTCCACTTGCTGGCACGCATCGCCGAGGGTGATTACACCAATCCCGTGCCGGTCGCCGCGCGTGATGACCTGGGGCGAATCCTGGAAGGGATCGACCAGCTGCAAGAGCAGCTGCGCAGCCGGGTCGAGAGCGAGCGTGCGCAATTCGAGCGTCAGGCGCGTGTGCAGCGTGCGCTCGCCTTCGTCCACACCAACATCATGATTGCGGATGACGAAGGGCGGGTCATATTCGTCAACCCGGCCATGACCGACTTCCTCGAGAAGCGCAGGCGAACCCTGGCCGAGTGCATCCCGGCGCTTGACGGGCGCGAGCTACTGGATCAGCGATTGGCCGATCTGCACCCGGAACCCGCGGCATTTGGAGCGCAGATCGAACGGCTTACAGGCGAGCAGAAGGTCGCATTCGAGATTGCCGACCGTAGGCTCGAGCTGGTCGTGAGCCCGGTGCTCGAGCAGAACGGAGAGCGTCTGGGCACGATCGTCGTCTGGGACGATCCCACCGAGCGGAGCCGACGCAGTCAGGCGTTGGAGCAGCTCATCGCCGACGCCACCAACGGCGAGCTGGAACGTCGCCTGGACGTGGACGACGATTGGCCGGACGAGCTGCGACGCTTCGGTGCCGCCTTGAATCGTCTGCTGGAGGTGTCCGAATGCGCGCTGGGCGATATCAGCCGGATGCTGTCGGCGCTGGCCTGCGGCGATCTCTCGAGACGCATCGAGACCGAGTACAAGGGTGTATTCGGACATCTGCAGCGGGACGCCAACGCCACCGCCACACGACTCGCCGAGGTCATCGAGCGGGTCAAGAGCAGTGCTGACTACATAAAGTCCAGCGCCCGGCAGATGTCGCAGGGTAATTCCGACCTGGCTCAGCGTGCCGAGGAGCAGGCAGCCTCGCTACAGCAGACCGCGGCCTCGATGGAGCAGGTCATCGCCACGGTCAAGCGCAATGCCGACAGCGCCAAGACGGCGAGCCGGCTGTCCGCCGAGACCAGCGAGCACGCCACGCGTGGCGGTGAGGTCGTGGAGCGCGCGGTGCGCTCGATGCAGGAGATCAGCAGTGCGAGCCTGAAGATCGCCGACATCATCGGCACCATCGACGACATCGCCTTCCAGACCAATCTGCTCGCGCTCAATGCGGCGGTCGAGGCGGCACGCGCCGGTGAACAGGGCCGTGGTTTCGCGGTGGTTGCCGCGGAGGTCCGCAATCTCGCCCAGCGCAGCGCGGTGGCGGCGCGTGAGATCAAGGCCTTGATCGAGGACTCCGTGACCAAGGTGGAGACCGGCACGCGTCTGGTGGACGATTCCGGCGCCACCCTTCGAGACATCGTCGGCTCGATCATGCAGGTGTCTACCCTGATGACCGATGTGGCGGTCGCCAGCGATGAGCAGTCTCGTGGCATTGCCCAGATTGGCTGCGCGGTACGCGACATGGACCAGCTCACACAACAGAACGCCACCCTGGTCGAGCAGGCCGCCAACGCCAGCAACGCGATGAGCGAGGAGGCCGTTCAGCTGACCGCGATGATGGAGTTCTTCACGCTCGAGCTGGCGCCGGCCGCCGTGCTGAAAGCACGTCCGGCGCCGAATGTGCCCCAGGATGTGTCGATCCGCGCCGCCGGTTGATCAATTGCCGGCGACGCGACTCGTTGGGTAAGCCGGGCTAAGATGAACAGTCGCGATTGAATCCTGTCGGGCATCGGCATCCTCGGTCCCGCTGCCACGATGTGAATTGCACACCCGCACCCATCAGCCGAGTCTGGAGCGAGAGTTTGAGGTCGCCCCGCCGTATGCCCCCCGCCCTGAGTTCGAGAACCTCCAAGCCTGGTGATCGGGTCGCCGACCGCGCCCGGCTTGTCGTCGGTGGAGGTTGCTCGTGCTCGAGCTGAGTGCCGATCCGGCCTTCTGGCTCGCGGTGCTGCAGATCATCGCGATCGACATACTGCTCGGCGGAGACAATGCCGTGGTCATCGCCCTGGCGTGCCGACGCCTGCCCGAGGCGCAGCGCAACAAGGGTATCTTCTGGGGCACCTTCGGTGCGGTGGCGCTGCGGATCTGTCTGATCGCCTTCGCCCTGAATCTGCTGAGCCTGCCCTACATGAAGCTGGTCGGTGGGCTGCTGTTGCTGTGGATCGGCATCAAGCTGCTGCATCCGGACGACGATGAAGAAGGCGAGCTGCATCTGAATGGCAGCGCTTCCCTGATGGGCGCAATCAAGACCATCATCGTCGCCGACGCCGTGATGAGTATCGACAACGTCATCGCGGTGGCTGGCGCGGCCAAGGGCAGCCTGGCGCTGGTGGTGTTCGGTATCGTCATCAGCGTGCCGATCATCGTCTGGGGCAGCAAGATCGTGCTGCGTCTGATGGATCGCTTCCCCTTTGTCATCACGCTCGGGGCCGGTCTGCTCGGCTGGATTTCCGGTGAGATGATCATCTCCGATCGCTTCGTGCAATCCCTGCTCAATCATCCGCCGCATGCGTTGCATTACGTCGCGGCGCTGACCGGGGCGGTCACCGTGTTGTTGATCGGTCGCTGGCGTGCCAGCCGGTTGCGTGCTCGTCAAGCGGTCGTGCAGCTGCCGGTGCGGTCCTCGCAGGCCAGCGCTCACGGTTGCGAACGTTCCGCCCCGTCCCGCGGCAGGGAAGCAAGCGCACAGGATGAGTGAAAGATGCCCGAGCCGACAGACCCGTCCACCCCAGCCGACGCTGGTATCGAAGCGACGACGCGCCCTGCCGAGGCCGGCCGCGAAGCGCCGCTGCTCAAGGTGCTGGTGCCCATCGACGGCTCGCGCAGCTCGCAGCGCGTCCTCGACTATCTGGCCCTGCGCGCGGCCCGCATAGGTCCTTGCGACCTGCATCTGCTCAATGTCCAGATTCCGGTGGAATCGGGGCATGTGCGTATGTTCGTGACCCAGGACGAGCTCGAGTCGTATTACCGGGAGGACGCGCTCGCGGTGCTGCAGCCTGCCCGGGCGAGGCTGGAGGCCGCCGGCCTGGAGGTGTCCGTGCACATCGCAATCGGACACGTGGCCGAGACCATCGCGCGCTTTGCCGGTGAGCTCGAGTTCGACGAGATCGTGATGGGCACCCATGGTCGTTCCGCGCTCACCCACCTGTTGCTCGGGTCGGTGTCCAGCGAGGTGATCAGGAAGTCCGGTCTACCGGTGTTGCTGGTGCCTTGAGACACGGCACACCGCAAGCCGGTCTGCTCACCGCGCCGTCTCGCACTCGCATCGGCTGCCCCCTCTGTTCGACGACAGGTCCGCGACTGCAATGACTCAGCCGGAACGGCCGTCTACACGCGGCCGCGTAAGGATGCTCCAGTACGCGCCGAGGAAGAGCGCGAACGCGCCAATCCAGCAGGCCTGGGCGAGACCGATGCTCAACGCGTAATGCGTCGGCAGCGCGAGCGGCAGCACGACCCGTGCCAGGACGCCTGATGTGAGCAGTGCCAGCGCGACTCCGACCACCGGCGGCGGCCGGCGGATGTCGCGCCCGGTATGGCCGAGCGAGACCCGCGCCATCATCGCAAGGGTTGCGAGTCCGATGCCGCCCATGGCCAGCGCGTGCAGCGCAAGGCTGCGTGACACCGGCCACCACGGCGCGACCGCGTACAGCACGAAGCCGCCTTCGATGGCGAGCAGCGCCAGGTACAGTCCCCACAACAGCGGGTGTCGCCACAATGCCGGTGTGTGCCAGTCGATGAGCCGCAGGCCGTTGGCCAGCGCAACCCCCGCGGCACCCGCCGCGGCGAGCCAGGGCAGCCCGCCGACCAGCTCGGCAACGAAGAACACCAGGAAGGCGCCGAGGCTGGCGCGCGCCGCCCACGCACGATCCCGGATCGTGACCCGAACCTCGACCCCGCGCTCTATGAACCCGGGCAGCACCCGTCCGGCGATGGTCAGCACCAGCGCGACCACCAGGAACACCGCGGCGTGTAGGGCCTTGGTCATCACGCCCGGATCGAGCAGGCCGATGGCACCCGCATGAAAGACGGCGTTGGCGCTCGTCAGCAACACCAGCTTGGCGATGATGCCGCTCTGACGCCATTGGCGGACCCGCACGATGGGTACGCCGACCGCGCCGAGCAGCGCCACATCGAAGCTCAGGTCGACGACGGCGACGAGCACCAGCGGCGCGCCCGGCGAGGCTGCCAGCACGCGCGCGAGCAGCCAGACCGAGACCAGCGCGGCCAGCGTGCCGTCCTGCGCGGTCGGCAGTCCGGTCCAGTTGCGCACGGCCGTGAGCAGGAAGCCCGCAATCACCGCGATTGCGAAACCGAACAGCATCTCGTGGCCGTG
>JAGRHX010000887.1 GCA_020444775.1 Gammaproteobacteria bacterium | reverse complement strand
GCGAGCCGGAGCGGGCCATGGCCGCCGAGCGCCGTGCCAACGGTGTCCCGCTCCCCGATGATGCCTGGGCATCGATCCAGGAAGCGGCGCGCAGGGTTGGCATCAACGACGTGGCGTTCGCCGAATTCGCCGGCTTGTGAGCCGACGACCTTGCGCCCGGTCAACGACGACGCCGACCGGGCGGCCGTCAGGCCCGCCGGGCCAGTGGACCGCGGATCAGCTGTCCCGGCAGCACACCGACCGGCTCGCCGTTCTCGAGCACCGGCTGGCCATTGACGATGGTGGCCAGATAACCGTCGGACCGTTGAATCAGACGCCGCGCGCCAGCGGGCAGATCGTAGGCCACATAAGGCATGCGCGCCTGGACCGTGGCCGGGTCGAGGACATTGATGTCGGCCACGCAACCCTCGCGCAGCAGCCCTCGATCGTGCATGCCCCAGTGCGATGCCGGCACGAAGCTCAGCATCCGGATCGCCTCCTCCAGTCGCAACGCCTGGCGCTGTCGCACCCAGTAGGACAGCACATGGGTCTGCAGCGAGGCGTCCATGATCTGCGAGACGTGCGCACCTGAATCAGAGAAGGTCACCACCGAGCGCGGATGTTTCATCATCGCCAGCACCGCGTCCTGATCCTCATTGAACAGGGGCTGGGTGAAAAAGGCCTTCATGTCCCGTTCAACGGCCAGATCCATCATCAGCTCGAGTGGATGCAGTCGACGCTCTGCCGCCACCTCGGCCACCGAGCGATACGGCGGTGACGGTCCATCCATGATGAAAAGCAGATCGAAATCCGCCCGACGCGCCTCGGCGCCGACCGTGCGCTCGCCCCGCGGCGCCTGTTCGAAGGCCTCGACCAGACGTGCACGGGTCGCCGGATCCTGGAACGCGGCCTTCTGCTCGGCCAGCGGCCGACGACGCAGTGTCTCCCAAACCGGCAGACGGTCCAGCGGTGTGGTGGTCTCAAAGGACAGCACCACGCTCAGCGAGCGGCTGTGCACCTGCACGAACATGCGACCACCCGCCTGTGCGGTACGCTCCGCGGCCTCGAAATATCGAGGCCATACCTCAGGCGCCCGCCGACTGGCGAACATGCCGAAGGTGACCGGCACGCGCGTGTCGACAGCCAGTGCCTCGAGTCGAGACAGATAGTCGCCTATACGCTCGGGATCCCGGCCGGTGTCCTCGCCCGCGATCTCGAACACACCGGCGTTCATCTCACCCAGCACACCGACCAGCTCACGCACCTCCTGCCAGTTCGCCACGCGACTGGCCACCGGACCGGAGTCCGGCGTCTGATGATTGCGGGTACGCGAGGTGGTGAAGCCCATCGCGCCGGCCCTGACGGCATCGCGAAGCTCACGCTTCATGGCCTGCAGATCCGCCTCCCCCGCCGTCTCGCTGAAGGCCCGTTCGCCCATCACGTAGGTGCGCAGCGCGGAGTGCCCCAGATAGCACGCATAGTTGATGCCCTTGGGCAACGCGTCGACCACATCCAGATACTCGGCGAAGGTCTCCCAGCGCCAGTCGATGCCCGCTTCCATGGCCTGCGGCGAGATGTCCTCGGCGCGCTCCAGATTGCGCATCACCAGGTGCTTGTCCTCGGCCTTGCAGGGCGCGAGCGTGAAGCCACAGTTGCCCATGATCACCGAGGTCACACCGTGGTAGCAGGAACAGGTCCCCAATGGGTCCCAGGCCACCTGCGCGTCCATGTGCGTGTGCCCGTCGATGAAGCCGGGACAGACCACGTGGCCCTCGGCATCCAGGGTCCGGGTCGCCGCGCCGTCGATGCGACCGATACGCGCGATCCGACCGTGTAACACACCGATGTCGGCACGAAACCCGGGCAAGCCCGAGCCGTCCACCACGGTGCCGTTCTTGATCAGCAGGTCGTACTTCATGCTTGCTCCTGAGTCTCTTCGCGCTGCGGCGTCGATCGCACCAGATATCAGCGATTCGGTCCGCGATTGCTCGGATAGGGCTGCCAGCGTTCCAGACCGGTGCGCGGCAGCACGGTCGGGTTGACGCAGCTGCGTGGCCACCGCCCACGCAGCACCAGCGCCACCTCGCGGCCGACCCGGCGTCGGGTCTCCGGACGCATACGCGTGCTGGCAGACGCCACGTGCGGCGTCAGGATCACGTTGTCCATCTCCAGCAGCGGATTGTTGGGCGCGACAGGCTCCTGCTCGAGCACATCCAGCCCCGCAGCCGCGATGGTGCCGTTGCGCAACGCGTCGATGAGGTCATCCTCCTTGACCACCGGGCCGCGGCCGGTGTTGACCAGCACCGCG
>JAGRHX010000886.1 GCA_020444775.1 Gammaproteobacteria bacterium | reverse complement strand
GGCAGACCGAGCCCGGTGCCGCGGCCTTCGACCGGCGCACGCAGGTGGGGCTACATCACCTTGCCCTGCGCGTGGACGACCTGGACAGCATTGCGGCGCGGCTTGCGAAGGCCCCCGGCGTGGACGTCGAGTTCGCCCCCGAGCCACTCGGCGGCGGCGAGACCCGGCACATGATGTGCGCAATACCGGGCGGCGTGCGCGTCGAGTTCATCCAGCCCGTGCAGGCTCAATGAGATGGCTGATGCCACTCCCTTTCATGCCGGTGAGTCGCTGGTGCAGGGGCGCATGGGGGTGCGTGAGCGCATCGAGCCGTTCGCGCGCCGGGTGGTGCGCGACTACATGCCCGAGCAGCATCGAGAGTTCTACCGACAGCTGCCCTTCGTGGTGGTCGCCGCGCGCGACCAGCAGATGCGACCGTGGGCCACCGTGCTGGTCAATCCGGATGGGGTGACGAGGTCTCCCGATCCTTACAGCCTCGAGCTGCGCGCCCGACCGTTGCCCGGGGATGCGTTGGCGCAGGCCCTGGTCACCGGGTGCGACGTCGGCGTGCTCGGCATCGAGCTGCACAGCCGCAGGCGGAATCGGGTCAATGGGCGCATCGGTGAGCTTTCCGACGTCGGCGCGACGTTGCGCATCGAGCAGAGTTTTGGCAACTGCCCGCAGCACATCCAGCCGCGGCAGTGGCGACGGATCGCGGCGACGCAAGCGCCGCGGTCACGGGCCGGCGACCGCTTGGATGATCGCCAGCGTCGTTGGGTAACCGGGGCGGACACCTGCTTTCTCGCCACCGGCTATCGCGGCGACGGTGAGGATCCCGCGTTTGGCATGGACGCCTCACATCGCGGCGGTGCCGCGGGTTTCATTGAGGTGCTCGATGCACAGACCCTGGTCTGGCCGGACTACGCCGGCAACAACCACTACAACAGCATCGGTAATCTCGTCATGGACCCTCGCCTTGGCATGCTGTTCATCGACTTCGAAACCGGTAGCCTGCTGCAGCTGACCGGGCGCGCCGAGATAGACTGGATGCCCGACCGACGCGTTTGGCCGGACGCGCAGCGACTGGTGAAATTGCGCCTCGAGGCCGTGAACGAGCTGCGGGGAGGGCTGCCGTTGCGCTGGCATGCCGAGCCTCGGCTCGAGCTGCGTGTCGACGAGATCAGCCAGACCAGCGAAGCGGTACGCTCGTTGTGGCTGGTGAACGCGGACGGCTCGCGGTTACCACCGTTCCGCGCGGGACAACACCTACCCGTGCAGGTGCCGGTCGCGGGCGGCCAGCAGACCCGTACCTATTCGTTGTCGTCGATCCCCTCGGAACGGCGCTGGCGAATCAGCGTGAAACGCGAGCCGCACGGACGAGTCTCCACGTTCCTGCACGACTCGATCGCCGAGGGTGCGGTGCTGCGGGCCGGGCTGCCCGTGGGCGACTTCGTGCTCACCGATATGCGTGAGCCGCTGGTCCTGGTGGGGGCCGGAATCGGTGTCACACCGCTGCTCAGCCTGCTGGCCGAGGCGGCCGGCAGCGGCCGCTTCGTGACCGTGATACTGGCGGCTCGTAACGGTCGCCAGGCTCCGCTCGCGGATGAGATCCGGGCGCTGGCTCGCGGTGTCGGGGCGCGCCTGCACGTGTTCTATAGTCAGCCCGAGAGCGGCGATCGAGCGGGCGTCGACTTTGACACCCGGGGCCGACTGGAGGCGACGGCGCTGCGCGCACTGCTGCCAGAGGCTGACTTCGAGGCCTATCTGTGCGGCCCACAGGCCTTCGTCGCCGACGTCACCGGCTGGCTCGAAGCGATCGGCGTCGACGATGCGCGGATCCGCGGTGAGTCGTTTGGCTGAGCGGTGCGCTGCATCGGCTGGCCTGCTACGCTCCGCGGCCATGTCAATGATCAAGTCGTCAATGATCCAATTGCTCAGTCACAGATGGGGGGAGCGTCATGAAACCGGTAAGCGCGGCTGACTACACGATTGCCGTTGTTGGTGCAGGGGCCATGGGCCAGGGCATCGCCCAGGTCGCCGTGCAAGGCGGGGTGACGACCTTGTTGTTCGACACCCGACCCGGCGGTGCGGCGGAGGCGGCAGCGCAGATCGGCAAGCGCATCGACCGGCTGGTGGAGAAGGGGCGGATCGGTGAGGAGGACGCCACGAGCGCGAAGAGCAGACTTCAGTCCGCCGATGAGATCGGCGCGCTGGCGGCATGTGATGCGGTGATCGAGGCCGTATTCGAGAGCTACGAGGTCAAGGCCGAGGTCTTCCAGCAGATCGAGGATATCGTCTCCAAGGATTGCATCATCGCCTCCAACACCTCGTCGATACCGATCGCCTCGATCGCGCGCAACTGCAAACAACGTGACCGGGTCGCCGGCATGCACTTCTTCAATCCGGTGCCGTTGATGAAGCTGGTCGAGGTGATCCGCGCCGCCGAGACCTCCGAGGCGACGGTCGCGGCGCTGGTGGAGCTCGGCAAGCGCATGACCCGGGTGCCCGTCACCGTCGCCGACATGCCCGGCTTCCTGGTCAACATGGGCGGTCGTGCGTTTACCACCGAGGCTCTGCGCATTGCCCACGAGGATGTCGCCCGGCCCGAGCAGATCGATGCGGTGATGAAGGAGTGCCGGCATTTCCGCATGGGGCCTTTCGAGCTCATGGACCTGACCGGCATAGACATCAACTTCCCGGCCAGCGGCATCATCTACGACGGCTACATGCAGGACCCACGGATCAAGACCGCGCCCAACCATGAGGCGATGTTCAACTCCGGTCAGTTTGGTCGTAAGACCGGCAGCGGATGGTACCGCTATGCGGATGGCAAGATGGTCGATGCGCCGTCGGCCGACCACCTGAGCGATGCCGCGCCGGCTACCCGGGTCGCGCTGGCAGAGGCGGACGATGCGCTCGCGAGCTTGTGTCAGCAGCTTGGCATCACGATTGGCGACGACGACGGCCGCTGTCCGATCCTCGCCGCGCCGTTCGGCGACGACGCGACGCATACCGCGGTCCGCACCGGCGCGGACCACCGGCGATTGGTGTGCGTGGACCTGTCCTGCGATCCGTCCAGACGTCTGACCATCATGACCGCGCCGGGCGCGGATCCGGCGTCACGCGACGCGGTTGCCGCGGCGATGGTCGCGGCCGGTCGCGCCGTCACCGCCATCAAGGACAGCCCCGGATTCATTGCCCAACGCATGGCGGCAATGATCGCCAATCTGGGCTGCTACATGGCCGAGGTCGCGTTGGCAACGCCCGAGGACATCGATCTCGCCATGAAGCTCGGTCTGAACTACCCCCATGGTCCGCTCGAGCTGGCGGCCGATCTGGGGCCGCAGCGGTGCCTGCGAATCCTCGAGCGCCTGCAGGCCATCACCGGCGAGGATCGCTATCGGCCGACCCAGTGGCTGAAGCGTCGGGCGCTGTTGGGATTGCCGATTCATACACCGAGTTGAGTCGCTACCTGGCATCGAACAGGCGTTTGGTTCATGGTTCGTGTGAAAAGCTCGAAACCGTCACAGCTTTGGGATCGACGTGCGGCACCGGCTTGTAGCAGTCTCTCGCATCCGGTTGCCAGGTGGTCTTTGCGCTGGCCCCCGGATGTGATTGATCGCGCGACTCGGACGCTTACCGTCAACATGGCTGGTGTTCTTGCTGCGGTCGAAGTAACCCGACGATCCCGAGACGGCTCGAGAACACGACATGAAGAAAACGATCCTTGCCGCGGGCCTGCTCTGTCTGGCAGGCCCGCTCCAGGCGGCGACCATCAACCTGACCGACGGCCAGTTCTCCGCGGTGAGCTACGAGACCTTTGTCCAGGGGCCCATAGGGCCGATCATCGGTTTCAGCGAGACCGTGGACGATGTGACCTTCACGATAGCGCGTATATCGGGTCAGTTCAGGGGCGTCGGCGCCTGGGGCGATGGCAGTTTCGACAGCGCACCCTTCGAGCTGGACTTCGGCGGCGGCGGTGGTTCGGTCAGCAGCTTCACCTTGATGGCGAGCCGGGACGTGACCCTGGATACCTTCAGTGGCATGGCGCAGCAGTTCAATACCGCACCCATCTTCGATGTGATCGGTCCGAACGTAGCCTCGATTGGCAACGCCTTCTCGGTCAGTGGCTTTCTGGGCAGCGATGCGCCAGGGACCGATCCATTCGTCAATGGTCCGCTGAGCTTGCAGGCCGGCGCGGTGTATACCTTCTCGGTCAGCAACGCCGGGGCGGCGACACGTGGCTATATCACCGAGCTGGGCTTCAGCGTCGCGCCGGTGCCGCTGCCGCCCGCGGCTTTGCTGATGCTCTCGGGCCTGGCCGGGCTGACGATGTTGCGCCGCAGGCGCTGATTGGCCGACCGCGGGTTGCCGTGCGGTGATACGCCGACGCGACAGACTCGACGAGATCCAGCGACTCGATCCCGAGCTGGACTGTCAGCGTATCGTCCACCTGTCGTTCGGTTACGAATTCTGTTGGGACTCCACCAGAGCCCTCGAGCTCGCTCTGTATCGAACGTATTGCGTGCCGAGCATTTCCCGCTTGCTGGATGCAACCGGGGAGTTCTACAGGGATCCTCAGCGCCGATACGACGATACCGCGATTCTGATCGCGGAGCTCTGTGAGTGGGGATTCGAGAACGGGCGTGGAGCGGAGGCTCTCGCCCGTATCAACTGGGCCCACGCGCATTTCCGCATCGACAACGACGACTACCTGTACGTGTTGTCGACCTTCGTTTTCGAGCCGATACGCTGGATCGACCGGTTCGGCTGGCGGCCGACTTGTGCCCAGGAGCGACTCGGCTACTACTACTTCTGGCGGGGTGTAGGGGCGCGAATGGGGATCCGTGACATTCCGGAATCCTACGAGTCCTTCCAAAGCTGGGCACGCCAGTACGAGCAAAAGCACTTCAGGTTCACACCGACCAATCAACGGGTCGGTCAGGCCACCCTGGATCTGTTCGTAGCTTGGTATCCGAGCGCGCTTGCACCGATGGTTCGCCAGGCCATTCGCGCGCTGTTGGACGAGGAGATGCTGGACGCCTTCGGCTTTGCCCGGCCCGCACCCGGTGTGCAAGGCCTGCTGAAGCTGCGCGGCAAGATGGTGGCTCAGCTGCCGGCTCGACGGCGAGCGAACTTCTTCACCGACCGACGCAATCGCACGCATCCGAACGGGTATGAGATTGCCTCGCTCGGACCACGGCGTCTGCGGGAGCGGGATGCGGGGCGAGGCGGCGATCCGTCTGTCTAGAAGATTCGAGCGCGATTCGTCCCTGGTCCTCTTCCGAGGCCTTCAGTGACTTCGTCGGCCGTTACGTCGAGGCCGGCATCAACGAGTTCATCTTCTACTATCCCTCGCGTGGCGAGCAGGCCGGCGGCCACTTCCCGCGTATCGCCCGGGAACTCATCCCGGCGCTGAGGGCCAGCCGTACAGGCCGTTGACGCGCGTCGTCGCGTGTCGGATCAAGCGCTTCGACGGGCCTCGGCCTCGGCGAAGTGTGGCATCACCTCCTCGGCGAAAAGGTGCATACAACGCAGCATCTTGCCCTGGTCCAGCCCGGCCTTGCCGAAGTTGCCACGGATGGAATTGATGCCCAGACCCCGTAGCGTCTCGATACGTTCGCAGATGACCTCAGGGGTGCCGACCAGCGGCAGGATGCCAGCCTCGCGGGCTTTCTGACCGCCATGGATGCGGTCCTGATCGCGCCATT
>JAGRHX010000885.1 GCA_020444775.1 Gammaproteobacteria bacterium | reverse complement strand
GCAGCGGTTCCTGCCGATACCGCCTTTCAATGGCAATTCTGCCGATGGGGCTCGCTCGCTGAAGATTGACCCTGGCTCGGCTGCTGGGTCACAGTGCCCGGTGGCGGGCTCGATGCAGCGCGCAGGTTGGACCGACATTGGCGGCCGCACCGTCCGACGCTGTCCAGGCCGCTGTTCGAATGGGTTCAACGAGGAGTCTCGATGTTGCTGGCGATACCGTTTCTGGCGTTCGTCGTATTGGCGTACGCGGCATTGACCGTGATTGTGGGGGTCGATGTAAGCGTCCCGGCGTTCTCCTTGCCGATGCCGTCCGGCGCGGCGCTGCGGCTCGACACAGGCGATCTCATCGTCTTCGCGGGTCTGTTC
Organism: Gammaproteobacteria bacterium; assembly: GCA_020444775.1. The sequence goes on along the minus strand of JAGRHX010000885.1, from coordinate 8,340 downwards.
GTCATGTTCTTTGAAATCGCGAAGTCGACGCGCACCGGCGCGGCCTCGGTCATCGACCACATTCTCTCGGTGGTGCTGTTCGTGCTTTGTCTGCTGATGTTGATCCTATGGGCGCCGTTCGGCACCGCGACCTTCCTGCTGATCACGGTGATGTGTCTCATCGACGTGATCGCGGGCTTCACCGTCAGCATCATCTCGGCAAGACGCGACGTCGGCATCGATTCGATGCATTGAACCGGCCCGGCCCGGGACACCAAAGCGCCGCACGGATAACGGAGGCATGATGAACTCGAGCAACAAGGTGGCGGAGGACGACCATGCCTCGGTCAGGGCGTGGTTCCAACGCTGGGGCGCGTGTGTGCGTGAGGTCGATATGCAGGGTGCCCGGCCTCTGTTCGCCGACGATGTGATCGGCTTCGGCACCTACAAGGATTTCGTCGATGGCCTGGATGCGTTGTGCGACGGGCAGTGGACCTCGATCTGGCCGACGATCGCGGACTTCGAGTTCCGACTCGATACATTGCGCACACAGCTGTCCGCGGACCGTTGCATGGCGGTCGGCATGATCCTCTGGTCATCCACCGGATTTGCCGCGGACGGTGCGCCATACGACCGCCCGGGGCGGGCCACGGTGACCCTCACCCGGGCAAGTCCCGAGTCCGCCTGGCTGGGCCGTCACACGCATTTCTCGCTGTTCCCACACGAGCGCAAGCTCAGCTTCGGCGACAGCGCACGGACCGGCTCTTGATGCGCTGATCCGGGCGACTTATCCGGACGACTTATCGGGGCGACTTATCGGGGCGACTTATCCGGGCGACTTATCCGGGCGACTGATCCGGTCGACGTCGTCGACGAGGAGGAGACGAACATGCACGAGGCATTCATGCAACGCGCGCTACAGATCGCCGCGACCAGTCACAGCGAATCCGGCTGCCTGCCATTCGCGGCCGTGGTCGTGCGTGACGGGGAGATCGTCGGTGAAGGCCTGAATCGAGCTACGCAGAAGCACGATCCCACCGCACACGGCGAGGTCGAGGCGCTGCGTGACGCCTGCGCCCGGCTCGGCACCACGCAACTGGAGGGTTGTGTGGTCTACACCACCTGCGAGCCGTGCGCGATGTGCGTGGCCAGCATGTGCCTGAGTGGCATCGAGCGGGTCTTCTACGCCGCTTCAGGCGAGGACAGCGCTGCCATGTTCGAACGGCTGGCCGCACGGGACCCGGCCTGGGGCCGACGATTGTCGGTCGAGCAGCTGCGTGAGGAGGTCGGCCTGCCCCTGGCCAGCGGCCGACTGCGCGGCAGCCGACTGCTGGCCGAGGCAGGCCGTGAGGTGCTATCGGCCTTCGCCGCCGCGCGTCTTGGCGACTGAGCCTGGAGCTGTGCCGGTAGGCATGCTCATGGCCCGACGTTGCTGAGCACGATCGTGCCGCTGGCCGCGAACATGCCGCCGACGCCGTGCACCAGGCTGATCTCGGCACCCTCGACCTGCGCAGGCGAGGTGCCGCGCATCTGACGCACGCCTTCTTGCAGGGCGTACATGCCATACATGCCGGAGTGCATGTAGCTCAGTCCACCACCATTGGTATTCAGCGGCAGCTTGCCACCCGGACGGGTATTGCCCTCGGCGATGAAGTCGGCGGCCTCACCACGACCGACGAAGCCCAGATCCTCCAGGCCGTACCAGGGCAGGTGCGCGAAGGCGTCGTAGATCATCAGATGGTCGACGTCGGCATGGGTGATGCCGGCGGTCTCGAAGGCCTTCTTGCCCGATACGCGGAACGCCTTGGAGCTGGTGAAGTCTTCCATCTGACTGATGAGCGGTGTCTCGCCGCTCTCGCCGGTGCCGAGGATGTAGACCGGTCGGGTGGGGAAATCCTTCGCCCGGTCGGCGCTGGTCAGGATCAGCGCGCCACCACCATCGGTGACCAGACAGCACATGAGCAACCGGAACGGGTAGCAGATCATCTTCGAGCTGAGGACGTCTTCGACGGTGATCGGATCCCTGAAGCTGGCGCGCGGATGAAATCCGGCCCACTCGCGCTGCACCACGGCGACCATCGCGAGCTGCTCTTCACTGAGCCCGTACGTCTTCATGAAGCGCAGCACCGGCAGGGTGAACATGGTAGGCGGGCGGGTCACGCCATAGGGCTGCTCGAACTGCATCTGGAAGGTCGAGGGAAAGATCGACGATCCAGATCGTCCCTTCCAGGATCGGCCACTCTCACCATGCGTGATCAGCGCCGTGGTGCATAGCCCGGCACTGATGGCCGCGGCGGCATGTCGCACGTGGAGCATGAACGAGCAGCCACCTACCGAGGTGCCGTCCAGCCAGGTCGGGGTGATGCCCAGATAGTGGGCCACCTCCACCGCGTTGTGACCTGCGGTCGCCACGCCGTCGATCTGATCGATGCTCAGACCAGCGTCCGCGATCGCGTTCAACGCCGCGTCGGCGTGCAGCTGCAGCTGGCCCATGTCCGGCACCTTGCCCATGCGGGTGGTCTCGGCGGCACCAACGATTGCGATTGACTTGGGCTTCATCTCATTGACCTCCGGCCGGCTTGAACTGCGGCAGCGTGATCTCGTCGCTGAGTCGCTCGAAGGTCACCTGTAGCGGCATGTCCAGGACCAGCGCCTCGGGTGTCTGCTCGCAGTCGACGATGTTGGACATCATGCGTGGTCCTTCCTCGAGCTCGACCACTGCGATCGCGAACGGCGGTGTGAACCCGGGTGAGGGCAGGTGATTGATCACATAGCTGTGCAGACGGGCGCGGCCGGACGCCGTCACAACCGAGACCTCCCTACAGCCGCAGCCCGGGCAGAAGGGACGGGGTGGGAAATAGGTCTTGTCGCACTTGTTGCAGCGTTGCAGGCGCAGCTCGCCCTGCCGGGTGCCCGCCCAGAAATGCTCGGTCTCCGGTGTAGGCGTCGGGATGACTCGGCCCGGATCGCTCATGTCGTTCTCCTCGGTGTCGCGGTGTTCGGTCAGGCTGTCGGGTCGTGCGTACATGGCCCCGCCTGGCCGGCCTGCGCCGAGTGTACCGCGTTCGTCTTGCCGGCTGCGCACGCGGCCGCGGGGTCGAGGCAGGCCGGCTCGACAGCCGTTCCGGGCAGCTGCTTTCCCGGTATGATGGCGCGCCCCGGGTGGGTGTAGGCGTTGGCGAACGATGATCGCCGGCCCGGCCTGAGACCTTGCTGTCGGAGCTGCATGTCGCGGCGCTGGAGACCGTCTTGCACAACAAAGCTGCTCACCGCGCGGCATCCCGTGTCGCCTGCCGGTCCGCGCCGCAATGCGACGCGTTCGGATGCGCGCCGCGAGAACGCATGACGGTGAGGCGCAAAGCGATGTCAGATGCAGCAACAGACCTGGGTTCCGGGGCGTACGTGCCACGATGAATCGCGCCGCTGCAATCACGCTCAGCCTCAGCGTGCTCGTGTTCGGCACCGTGATCGCCCTCGGTCTGGTGGACGAGCCGTTGAACGGTGAAGCGCGACGCTGGCTCCAGCCACCCGCCCCACCCGCACCGCAGCGCAATCTGTTCCTCGCCCTGCATGGATTCGATGCGCCGCTCGATCAGGAACCGGTGCGCTTCGGTCTGTCGCGGATCCAGCATTTCGACGCCGCGCTGCAGACCAGTCGTGCCCGCGGGGAACCTTTCGAGTATGTCGATCCGGCGGTCGGCGACGCGGGGGAGCAGACCCCGTTGCCGCTGTGTGATTTCACTGTCGAGTATTGTGTAGGCGCGAACACGGTGCCCGACGAGCTCGTGCAGTCGCCAGGTGAGCGCCGCGTGGTGCTGCTGGAACGCTACCGGGCGCTGCGCGGGCTGCCGGTATCGGTCACCGTTGGCACACCACACCTGCTCAGCCCTCTGTCGCGGATCTCACCCGTGCTCGAGATCCAGCAGCTCGAGCTGACCCGCATCGTGCAGCTGGCACGACGCGGTGAGCTCGAGCGTGTGCGCGCCGCGTTGGCCGCTGAGATCGAGTTCGACCGTCGGCTGCTGACACTGGCCGACAGTCTGATGTTGAAGATGCTCGCCCGGGCATTGCTGGAACGAAGCCTGCACGTCTATGCGCAGCTTGCCGATCTGGGGCCGGCAATGGCCCGCAAGCTGCACGGCATCGATATCGTGCAGATGCCACTATCGGCCACCGAGCGCTCGATGCACGCCGCGCTCGCTCACGAATATCGCTTTCAGGCATCCATCGTGCTGGACGATACGCTGCTCGCCGATGTGACCGATCTGGGCTGGGCGCAGTTCGCGGTGCCCTTGGTCTTCAAGCGCAATGCGACCTTGAACCTGATGTATGCGACCTTCAGCGCGCCGTTGCAGCGTTACGAGCAGCTGGACATGCCGCAGTTCGCCGAACGCTGGCGGAGCTCCGCCAACCGCGCCGACAGGGCACGCGGTCTGGACTCGCCGTTGCACTGGCTGATCGCCTGGCCCTTCAACCCGGTCGGACGGGCGTTGATGGCGATCTCGGGACCGGATCTGGCTGGCTTCTTCGCCCGTGTGTGCAATGTCGAGGCGCTGCGTCGAATGGCCGTGGCCAAGGTCTTGATCCGGCGAGACGGCGTCGCGGACATGGCGATCGGCGAATATCTGGCTGCGCTGCCTCCTGAGCTGAGTGACCCATACACCCGCGGGCCGCTGCAGGTCGACCTGGAGCGTCGGGTGCTACGTTCGACCTGGCTGCAACGCGGTGGGCAGGTGGCGCAGGGCTCGTCGGCGGCCAGGTCGATGATGCATCATCCATATGAGATTGCTCTCGGGCCGCGATGACCGCGACAAGACGATCCGCCGCGCCCGAGCGGCTGGCAAGCAGACCGTGGAGGTTGTGATGGCGGAACCGGACTGGAGCATGGACGTCGGGGCGAAGACGGTCGTGGTGACCGGTGGTGGCAACGGCATCGGTCGGGCGATCGCGCTTGCGATGGCGGCGGCCGGCGGGCGGGTTGCCGTGGTGGACGTGAATCCGGACGCGGCGCATGGCGTTGCCGAGGAGATCCGTGCGCTCGGCGGTGAGTGCAGTGCGCTTTCGTGCGACGTGAGCAGCGTCGAGGCCATCAACGCCATGCTCGACACGGTGCTGGAGCAGTTCGGCAGCCTGGATGTCATCGTCAACAATGCCGGCGTCTCGGTGAGCGCGTACATCATGGATCTGACCGAGGCCGACTGGGACCGGATGCATGCGGTCAATGCCAAGGGCGTGTTCTTCTGTCTGCAGGGGGCGGCACGGCGGATGATCGATCAGGGAGGCGGTGTGATCATCAACATCGCCTCGATCGCCGGACGCGGTTTCAAGGACACCTCGAACGCCGCCTATGCGGCAAGCAAGGGCGCCGTCATCAGCCTGACCAAGACCGCGGCCCAGCAGCTCGGTCGCCACAACATCAACGTCAATGCGATCTGTCCCGGTATCACCCGCACGCCGTTGCTCGAGCGATTGCTGGAGCGACGTGCGAACAGTGAATCGATCAGCGTGACGGACGCCGAGGCGCGGATGAGCGCCCAGGTGCCGATCCGTCGGATCAACGAGCCGGAGGACATCGCTGCGCTGGCGGTGTTCCTCGCATCCCCCGCGGCCCGCAACGTCACCGGCCAGGCCTGGAACGTGGATGGCGGTATCATCACCAGCTAGGTTGCTGGCCTTGGCGACACCGGCGACCAGGAGCGCTGTCCACATGAGTGGGATTCGACACGAGTATGCCAATCTGGGGCCGGTCGACCTGCACTACGTGCAGTCCGGTCCATCACCGGATCGGGCGCCGAGCGTGGTGCTGCTGCACGGCTGGCCGCAGACGTGGTACTGCTGGCGTCACCTGATACCGGTGCTGGCCACGCGCTTTCACGTCATCGCGCCGGACCTGCGTGGGCTGGGTGACTCGTCCAGGCCGCTGGACGGCTACGACAAGGCCAGCATAGGCGCGGACATCCATGCTCTGCTGAGCAGCCATCTGGGATTGGATCGCTACCATGTGGTCGGCCATGACTGGGGTGGGCCGGTGGCCTTCAGGGTCGCCGTCGCCGATCCCGCCAAGGTCCTGACCCTGACCGTGATGGACGTGACGTTGCCCGGTATCGGTCCGGACATCTCACAGGGCGGGCAGCGCTGGCATCATGCGTTTCATCGCACCCCGGATCTGCCCGAGCGACTCATCCAGGGGCGCGAGCGTGACTATCTGGAGTGGTTCTACCACGACTTCTCCTATAACCGGGGCGGCATCGACGACGCAGCGATCGACGAGTACGTACGCTGCTACAGCAAGCCCGGCGCATTGCGCGCGGGCTTTGCGTACTACCGGGCCATACCGCAGGATGTCGCTGACAACCAGCGTCTGATACGCGACGAGTTCCGCTTGCGTATGCCTGTGTTGGCCATGGGCGGGGCGGTGCGCGAGCGGCGCGGCCGCGGCGATGAGCCGGCTCAATCGCTGGCGGAGATCGCTGACGAAGTGACCGGCAAGGTCGTCGAGCGATGTGGTCATTTCATGGCCGAGGATCGACCTGACGCGGTGCAGGCTGCGTTGCTCGAGCATTTCGAGCGGGCTTGAACGAGGCCGCTACAGCCCACACCGTGCGGTCGAAACCGTGCGGTCGACGAGGAGGACATCATGAGCGCAAGTGAACTGAAGGAGCTGGTCGAGCTCCTCACCAGCCGTCCAGCGCCGCCGAACGCGAGCGTCGCCGAGCTGCGCGAACGATTCGAGAAGCTCGGTAACTACCTGCCTGCGCCCGCGCAGATGCGTAGCGAACCACTGGACGCGAACGGCGTACCTGCGGAGCTGGTCAGCGTACCCGGGGCGGATCCGGATCGGCGCGTCCTGTACCTGCACGGTGGTGGCTATGTGATCGGGTCCATCGACACCCACCGCACGCTGGCCTGCAACCTGGCTGAGGCCTGTGGTTGCCCGGTGCTGCTCATCGATTACCGCCGGGCCCCGGAGCACCCGTTTCCGGCGCAGCTCGAGGATGCGCTGTCGGCCTACGAGTGGCTGCTGGACCAGGGCCACGAGGCATCCAAGCTGGCGATCGCGGGCGACTCCGCGGGCGGTGGTCTGACCGTATCCACCCTGGTCGCGCTCAAGCAGCGTGGTCTGCCGATGCCGGGCGCCGGCCTGTGCATCTCACCCTGGGTCGACCTGGAGGGTATCGGGGGCTCGATGCAGAGCAAGGCCGAGGTCGACCCTATCGTCGAGCGCGGCCGTCTGTTGAAGATGGCCGAATGGTTCCTGGGTGGCACCGAGCCACGCGCGCCGCTCGCGGCGCCGATGTATGCGGACCTGAGCGGACTGCCGCCCCTGTTGGTGCAGGTCGGCAGCGCCGAGACCTTGCTCGACGACTCGACACGGCTGGCCGAGAAGGCGCGACAGGATGGGGTCGACATCACCCTGGAGGAGGCGCCGGACATGATCCACGTCTGGCATCTGTTCGCGCCGATGCTGTCGGAGGGACGCGAGGCCATCAGCCGTGCTGGCGCATTCCTACGCGAACGCACCGGCGCGGTCTGATTCGTTCCTGTCCGCTGCTAAGGCCCAAGAAGGTCTTTATGAGCTCGTAACCTCCTGAGCGAGCGGCCAGGCCGATCGATCCGCGTGCTGATAGGGCAGGCGGCTCAGATCGGCCGGCCCCCAGTCGGGGGTGTCGATGATGATCACCGCCTCGCACAGCGGCTCGTAGACGTGGCGGAAATGGGTCTTCGAGCGCAGCAGGATGTAGCGGAAATCCGCTGGATCCAGTCCGAACTCGGTGAAGCAGTCCAGATCGATGGCGGACCATTGCACCGAGATGAGGCTGACCAGCACGCCGCCGATCCTGACGAGCGCACAGGCGCCCAGATCCTTATCGGCCCCGGTGTACAGCGGCCCGCTGACCGTGATCCGTTTCTGGCCCGCCCAGAGCACCTCGGCCTCGGTGGCAATCGGCCCACCGGCTTGTGGTGAGGTCTTGCCGGCCAGCTGCAGATGGATGCGTGCCCCGGCCCCGACTTCGATGCAACGCTCGGCGGACTGCGGATCGAACATGAACGGCGAATAGACCGCGTCGATGCCGCGCTCGATGAGCGCACGCAAGGTGTAGGTCGAATCGTTGAGCCGATCGGCGTGCTCGAGCAGGCAGATCGGCTTCTGCGCGCCTTGTGCAATCTCGAAGGCCCGGGCCAGACCGCTGTCCACCGAATGAATCAGCTCGCGCTTGAACAGCTGTTCGCGCAGCTGCCAGGCACGCTCCGACAGCTCGCGCGCGACCTGCTCCGCCGCGCTCTGATCGTCATCGGTGACGACCACCATCGACATGCCGCAGTCGGGAACGTCGGCGTAGGCAAAGCCGCAGAAGATCG
>JAGRHX010000884.1 GCA_020444775.1 Gammaproteobacteria bacterium | reverse complement strand
AGCAGAAGTGCATGAACTCGTAGATGAGATAGATGCTGGTGGTGGTGCACATCAGCAGCCAGCCCATGTTCGCCGTGAACAGCCAGCCGACCAGCAACGCGGCGGGGACCGACATCAGTATGAAGACGATCAGCGCATAGGGCGGGAAGAAGGTCACTCGCCAGTCCAGGGAGTCGGCGAAGCGCATCTCGGTATCGGTGAAGAACTGGTGGTGCATCAGCGTGTGACGCGTGTAGATGGCGCGCGCGCCGCGAAAGCGCAGCGGGCGGTGCATCACGTAGCGGTGTATCCACCATTCGAACATGTTGCAGAGCAAGAACACGACCGGCACCGTCAGCAGCTCCCACCAGCGCAGCACATGGATGTGAGCGACGTACAGGTACATGGCCATCAGACCGATGGTGTAGATCACCGCCACGTGTAGCCAGCCGTTGTACCAGGTGGCAATGCGTTCGCGATACACCTGACGGTAGTTGCGCTGGCGTTCGCTCATCTGGGTCGTGCTGAGTTCCACCGGCCGTCCTCCTGTGTGGGATGAGCAATACTAGGCGCTGATGAATTTCAAGGGCAACAAGGCCGCTGGCGCCCGATGCCGATTCCTCGGGTCCATACCCTGCGATCGCCTGCGCTCAGTCACCGGGCTCCAGATCGAGCCGCGCCGCGATGCCTTTGAGCTCGGCGGACGCGCTCGGGTAGCGAGCCAGGACCAGCGGGTCATGGCCGGGCACGATGTGTCGATCCGTGGGTGCCAGCGCCTTCAGACGCCGATAGCCCTCGTGCATCAAGAACACGTTCTCGACCGTCGCGAAGGTTACCGATTGCTCGAAGCCTTCGTAGTAGTGTGATGCATCGGAGGCCAGCACCACCGGTCCGCGGGCGGAGTTGACCCGCACGCATTGCAGACCACGGGTGTGTCCGCCGATGTGGTGGACACTGATGCCGGGCGCGATCTCGGCATCTCCCGCGTGGAACACCACGCGGTCGCCATACACCAGTCTCACCATCTCCAGCACGTCATCGAGCCGAAACGAGTGGCGAAAGACCTTGTGGGTCATCGCGCGGCCGGTGACGAAGGACATCTCCTCGTCCTGGATGTGGAAACGGGCGTTCGGGAACAGCTCCAGGTTGCCGGCGTGGTCGTAGTGCATGTGGGTGATGATCACGTCCTGGACCGTGTCCGCGTCGATGCCCACGGCTTTCAGACCCTCGGTGGGGCAACGCAGGAAGGCGCGGCCACGGGCTTCACCTTCGGCACGCCCGTAGCCGACGTCGACGACCAGCGTCCGCTCGGGGCAGCGAACCGCCCAGACGAAGTAGTCCATCGGCTGCGGCGCGTCGTGCGGGTCGCCGTGCACGAACATGCCACCGCGAGTACCGACGCGCTCGCCGTATTTGATGGCGTAGATCTCGTATTCGGGAATGGACACCGGGCTCTCCTGGATGATTGCTGGGAGGATTGCGGGCAGTTTCACACAGGCTCACGGGACTCGTCCTGGCCGCCGGGCCGGGTCGCCTCGACGCAGCGCAGCCGAGCCACCTTCTATCATACGCAAGAGCGTGGCTACATCGGGAAGCGAAGGATGGCGTCGCGCGGCGCTGCGCCGGTCGGCAGCGCCAGGCCGGGCGTTGGCCCGACGTGGGGCTCGTGACGTACACTGCAAGCCTCATCGATCGCATCAGGGGGCGGTAGCGGTGGCGGTGTATTCGGGCGATCGCACGATCGACGGGATCAGCGTGCTGGTGGACGGCAAGGCGCTGGACGAGGCCGTCCAGGTGCACCGATTCAGCGACAACGGATTCGAGTGGACCTACGAAGGACGCGAGTCCCAGCAGCTCGCGCTGGCGATCCTCCACCATCATCTCGGCGATGCCGGACGCGCCCTGGCACTGAGTGAGCGATTCATGCAGGACGTGATCGCCAATCTGGACAACACCTGGGAGATGAGCAGTGCCGACGTGGACGCGTTCCTGGCCGAGGCCCAGACCGGCTGAGCCTGCTCCCGGCGGCGCACAGCTCCCGGTCGGGTAAGCTCCAGCTCGGGTATCTGTATCGGGCATCGGTATCCGTGCGCGGACCCGCCCCAGCATCGAGGGAGATCCTCGAGGGAGATTCTCGATGAGCCGTATCACCGCCGTGCAGACCGCCTTGGTGCGGGTGCCGTTGGACAACCCGACCTCGTTCTCGACCCGCCAGGTGCTGGCCCGCGAGTTCGTTCTGGTGCGTGTGCTCTGCGAGGACGGTCACACCGGCATCGGCTTCACCTACGGTGGTAGCGCCGCTGGCAGTATCACCGCCGAGGCGGCCCGGGTGCTGTTCGCGCCGATGCTCCGCGGCGAGGATTCTTTTCGAGTCGAAGGCTTGTGGGAGGCCATGTACGCCGAGGCCCTGCTGCAGGGTCGGACCGGCGCGGCGATGCGGGCGATGAGCGCGATCGACATCGCGCTGTGGGACCACAATGCCCGCGCCGTCGGATTGCCGCTCTACAAGCTGCTGGGCGGGCACGCCAGGTCCGCAGTCAAGGCCTATGCAAGCGGTGGCTACTACCTGCCGGGCAAGACGCCAGGCGATCTGGCCGAGGAGCTGAAGGGCTATCGCGCGATGGGCTTCGGCGCGGTCAAGATCAAGGTCGGCAGGCTGGGACTCGCGGATGAGGAGGCGCGTATCGCCGCGGCTCGCGAAGCCATCGGCGACGAGGGGCTGTTGATGCTCGACTGCAACAACGGTTGGCAGGACCTGCAGACCGCTCTGCGCTACATGGCGGTGTTCGAGCCCTATCAGCCGTATTGGATAGAGGAGCCGTTCACCCCCGACGACATCGACAGCCACGCGCGGCTCGCCGAGCGCACCAGCGTGCCGGTCGCAACCGGTGAGATCGAATCCGGCCGCTGGCGCTTCAAGGAGATCCTCGAGCGGCGCGCGGCGATGATCCTGCAGCCGGACGCGATCTGCTGTGGCGGCATCACCGAATTCCGTCGCATCACCGCCACCGCCGCGAGCTTCGGCGTCTCGGTCTGCCCGCACGCCTATCACGAGATGCACTTGCACCTGGCCGCCAGCTCGCCCAATGTGCCGTTCGCCGAATGCTTTACCGACGACAGCATCGTCAACTTCAGGCGTCTCATCGACACCCAGGTCGAGCTGGAGGCGGGCGCCTTGAAGCTGCCCACCACGCCCGGGCTGGGCTTCGACTACGACGAGGCCGCCGTGCA
>JAGRHX010000883.1 GCA_020444775.1 Gammaproteobacteria bacterium | reverse complement strand
AGCCCCAGCTGCCCATGGCCTTGCCGCCGCCGGTCATGCGCGAGCGATCGCGCTTGCTGATGGCGATGCCGAAGTCGGTGAGCAGCGGCCGGTCCGTGTGGTCGAACAGGACGTTTTCGGCCTTGACGTCCCGATGCACGACGCCGTGGCCGTGGGCGTAGTCGAGCGCGCTGAGCAGCGCACGCAGCACTTCGATGATCTGCGGCTCGTCGTTGCGCAGGTCGCGTTGGCCGACGTGGCCGCGCGACAGGTAGGGCATGACGTAGTAGAGCAGGCCCAACTCCATGCGGCCGACCGCGTGGATGCCGACGATGCAGGGATGTTGCAGCTTGGCGATGGTGCGCGCTTCCTTCTCGAAGCGCTGCAGGCTGACTTCGTCGTTCAACGCCACCGGTTTGATGACCTTGATTGCCACTTGCCGGTCCAGCGATTCCTCGACGCCGAGGTAGACATAGGACATGCCGCCGCGACCCAGCAGGCGCAGCACCCGGTAGCCGGGAATTTCCGGCAGCACGCCGCTCAGCAGTTCGGCGAGCTCGTCCGGCGAGAATTCATGGGTGGAGGCGGCCATGGCATTTGACGCAATGGGTCCCGGCCAGAATACGCCAGTTCCATTTCCACAAGTGCGAATCAGCCGTCAAAACCACACTCGGCTCCATACGCCCCGGTACTGCCATGACGCCGCTCCTGTCTGCGCGCTGGCAGCATGATGACGTAGCGCCTATGCTGCCGCGCTGATTCCGTGTATCCGGGGACTACCATGCGTTTCATCTGCCGACTGACGGCCTTTTCGTTGATCCTGTCCATCAATGCCGCCTGGGCAACTCCCGAGCACGCGACGCCCTGCGTCGATGGCGAGGCGGAAGGCTTTCCCTGTCATCGCGTTGACCTGGTCGCGCATGTCAGTCTTTCCGAACTCGGCGTGGCCGGGCAGGAAGGCAATGACCTGTGGGGCTGGACTGATCCGGACACGGGCAAGGAGTACGCCTTGATGGGTGTCGAGAGCGGCACCGTCTTCGTCGATGTGTCCGACGAGGGCCATCCGGAAGTGCTGGGCCGGTTGCCGACCCACAGCAGCAGTTCGATCTGGCGTGACGTGAAGGTCTACCAGAACTACGCACTGATCGTTTCCGAGGCCTCCGATCATGGCCTGCAGGTGTTCGACCTCACCCGCCTGCGCAACGTGATCTCGCCGCCCGTGACCTTTACCGAGGATGCGCACTACGGCAATTTCGGCCGCGCCCACAACATCGTGGTCAACGAGGACACCGGCTTTGCCTACGCCGTGGGTTCGCGGCAGGGCACCGAGACCTGCAACGCCGGCTTGCACATGATCGATATCAGCAACCCGCTGGTGCCGTCCTTTGCCGGCTGTTTCAGCGCCGATGGCTACACCCACGACGCGCAGTGCGTGGTCTACAGCGGACCGGACAGCGACTACAGCGGTGATGAAATCTGCCTGGCCTCCAATGAGGACACGCTGACCATCGTCGACGTCACC
>JAGRHX010000882.1 GCA_020444775.1 Gammaproteobacteria bacterium | reverse complement strand
CCAGGTCGGCGCGGTCCAGCCCTTCGCCACCATGCGTTCCAGCCAGAGCTTGGAATCGGGGTGCTTGAACACCGCGTTGCGCCCACCCCAGACGATCTCGTCGTCGGGCATCGGCGTGCGCATCGACACCGGGCAGTTGGCTTCCAGCCAGTCACGCACACTGGCGCGAAATGACTGCAGCTCTGCGCTTTCGTGCGCATCTACCACCGCTTGCTGCTCTGACACTGGAATCCTCCCACTGGAACTCGCCGCTCGCGGACCGACCGCCTGTCACAGCCGCGGATGATGGCCACGGATCGTGCCTGGCGCGCGGTCCGCCTGGCAAAGATTAGCCAAAAACCGTACTCCACGTCGCCTCCGGGGGATCCCGGTTCGGGTGTCTCGGGCTGGAGCCGCGCCGGGTCGCTGATCGGGTCCCGGAGCGGGCCCGGATTGCGGGTGTCCGGCGCGGCCATGCACAATGCCGTATGACGAAGCAAACGACTGACCGGGCAGTCGATGCGACAGCGGAGCAGGCAGCCATGTCCACGGCGCTCAGGGAGAAGGTCTTCATCAGTTACAGCCACCGTGACAAGCCGTGGCTGGATGCCTTCCAGCGCATGTTGAAGCCGGCCGTGGAGGCCGACATCCTCGATCTCTGGAGCGATCATCGGATCGACGCCGGGACCCGCTGGCAGCAGGAGATCGAACGCGCGCTCGATTCCGCTCAGGTGGCGTTGCTGCTGGTCTCGGACAGTTTCCTGGAATCCGACTTCATCGCCCGCCACGAGCTGCCACGGATCCTGAGCGCCGCGCAGAATCGGGGCTTGATCGTGTTCTGGGTGCCGTTGACCCCGGCTCTGCACGAGCTCTCGCCGTTGGCCTCGTTGCAGGCGAGCTGGGATCCGAATCGACCGCTGATCGGCCTGGACGAGGCGGGTCGTGCCGAGGCGATCCGGGTCATCTGTTGGGACATCTGCTCCAGGCTGGGTCAGCTCTCCAGGGTCAGCAGCCAGGAGCGTGACAGTCTGCGCGAGGCACTGACCAAGGTCCTGCCGGCGCGGATCACGCTGGGCGAGCCCATCGGCAGCGGTCATCACAGCATCGTCTACAAGGCGCGGCGTGGTGACGAGACGATCGCGGTGAAGGTGCTGGTCGATTCACCGCTGCACGAACGGGCGATTCGATACGACATCGACGAGCACATCCGGGTCGCGACCAGTCTAAAGCACCCGGTCTTCGTCACCATTCACGACGTATTCACCGAGGCCCCGCCGCATTGCATCGTCATGGAGCACATGAGCTGCGTGACGCTCGCGCAGACCCTCCAGGTCTGGGGAACGCTGCCGGTCGACGAGGTCGCAAGGATCATCCGTCAGCTCGGCGAAGGTCTGTCCGAGGCCCACGAGCGCGGCCTGGTGCAGGGGATTCTCAATCCGAGCAATGTGTTCCTGGACGGCGGGCGACCGCGTCTGTCGGCGTTCGGCTTCTGGAAATATCTCGCCAGCCAGGAAAGCCTTGCCGGCAACATGCTGATGTCACGCGAGTCGGTGTCCTACCTGACCCCGGAGCACTTCTACGGTCATCCGGTCGGTCCGGCCACCGACCAGTACGCGCTGGCGCTGCTCGCCTACGAGCTGGTCCAGGGACAGCGCCCGGTGACGGTCCGTTGTCCGGCGGATCTGGCGTACAAGCGAGACTTCTTCTTCGACCCGTTGGCCACGGCCGGTGCTTGGGCCGAACGTCATCCGGCGTTCGCGCGCATCCTGGCCCGGATGCTGGCCGAGGACCCGGCCGAGCGCTGGCCCTCGATGGCGATGGCCATCGATGCATTGGCGGGGTTGGAGCACGAGTACGTGGCCATCGCCAAGGGCAGCTATCTGCGCACCTGCTACTCGAATGATGTCTTCTACGCGCGTTTCTACGAGCGGCTGTTCGAGCGCTGTCCACAGATCCGTGGCATGTTCAGCGGTCGTGACATGCAGGCGCAGTTCCGATTGTTGGACTCGGCGGTGCAGTCGCTGCTCAATTTCCGTGGTGAGGCCGTGGTCGAGCCGACCGTGCTCACCGCCACCGCGGATCGCCACAAGGCCCTGGCCCTGGACGCCGAGCACTTCCAGCAGTTCTCATCGGCACTACTGGATACCATTGATGAGCTGACCGCTGATCCGGCGATTGTCAGCGCCTGGGCGTCGACGATCCGACCGGGCATCGAGTACATGGTCCGCCGTTGCGTGCCGAAGACGCGTACCCTGGCGACCTTCGTCGAGCAGGGGCGACAGCGGTCAGCCGACGCCGATCGGTCGTCACTGGCCCTGTCCGGCACCACCGCCTCTGGGCCGGATGAGCCCCGGAATCCACAGTCCCACAATCCGGATCCCGCCATCTCCGACCCGTTGGTCGTCTGAGCAGCGTCACGCTCGTCGCGGCTCGGCAACGACATCGGCCGGGTCGGCAGCGGTCCGGATCAGCACCTGCTCCAGCGCGGCCTCGAGCACCGCCGCATCGGCGCCGCGCCGGTGCGCGTGCTCACTCAGATGGCGTCGCCAGGCGCGGGCCCGTGGCCGACCTTGGAATAGCCCGATCATGTGTCGGGTGATCGCGCTCAGATAGGTGCCACGGGCAAGCTCGCGATTGCAGTAGTCGAGCATCGACTCGACCACCTCGCGACGTGTCGGGGCGGGTGTGCAGGCGTTGAACAGACTGTCATCCACCTCGGCCAGCAAGTACGGGTTGCGATACACCTCGCGGCCGAGCATCACGCCGTCGACCTGCTCGAGCTGCGCCCGCGCCGCCGGCAGGTTCTGCAGCCCGCCATTGATGACGATGGTCAGGTCTGGATGGCGCGCCTTGACCTGGTGCACCACCTCGTAACGCAGTGGTGGGATCTCGCGATTCTGCTTGGGGCTGAGGCCGCTCAGCCAGGCCTTGCGGGCGTGGATGATGAATACCTCGCAGCCGGCCTCTCGGTTCAGCTCGATGAATTGGAAAAGTGCTTCCACACTGTCGTCGTTGTCGACGCCGATGCGGCTCTTCACGGTGACCGGTATCCGCACACGCGCGCGCATCGCCGCCACGCAGTCAGCCACCGTGCGCGGCTCGCGCATCAGGCAGGCACCGAAGCGGCCGCTCTGCACCCGGTCGCTGGGACAGCCTACGTTGATGTTGACCTCGTCGTAGCCGTACGCCTCGGCGATGGCAGCGCATTCGGCCATCGCCTTCGGATCGCTGCCGCCGAGCTGCAGCGCCACCGGGTGCTCGGCCGGGTCGAAGCGCAGATGGCGCTCCCGATCACCGTGCAGTATGGCGCCGGTGGTGATCATCTCGCTGTACAGACGCGCGTGCCGGCTGAGCAGGCGATGAAAGTAACGACAGTGTCTGTCGGTGCCATCCATCATCGGCGCGACACAGAAGCGATGCGATAGTCCGGACAATCGGGCTCCTCGAGGATGCTTGTTGGGAGGTGGCACGGGGATGTTCGGCACCCGGAGATCGGTAGCAGGCTGTCGTCGTGATGGCTCGGGGCCGAGCCTCGAATCGCACAGTATAAGCCGCATGCCGGGTCGTATTGCCGCGCATCCACATTGACCCGCGATCCACCGCCCTTAAGATTCGAGCTGCAACGCGCGGCCGGTCAGGAACACCTCGTGAACGACCATGCGTTGCCGGGAAGCACGTACCTGGATCGCGAATACGAGGCATTGAGCATGCTGGATGGGAAGATGCTGGTTGGGGACGAAGGCTGGCTCGGGCCGGTGCCAGCACTACGCCATGAGGTGCATTTCGGCGACCGGCTCGTGCGTTGCTTCGCCGAGCGACCGCGCAGCACCCACGCGCTGCTGGCCGATGCGGTGGCCCTGAATCCGGACGGCGAAGCCCTGGTCTGCGGTGAAGAGCGTCTGAGCTACGCGCAGCTGCAGAGCCTGGTCGAGCGCTGCGCCGCGGGGCTGCGGGCGGCCGGCATGGAGCGTGGTGACCGGATCGCAATGTTGCTCGGCAACGGCGTTGCCTTTCCCATCGTGTTGTTCGCGATCATGCGGATCGGTGCGATTGCCGTGCCCATGAGCATCCGTGAGCAGACCGCGGGCCTGGCCTATATGCTCTCCCACGTGGGCGCCAGCATGCTGGTTCATGATGCCACGCTCGGCGACCGCCTGCCGGACGCCGACGCGACGCCCGCGCTGCGACACCGGGTCGCGGTGGATGGTGCGGCACCGTGCAGCGCGCTGCCGCTGCTCGAGAGCGTCGCCGACCTGCCACCCCTCGATACGCGCGAGGAGGACACGGCCGTGGTGCTCTACACCTCGGGCACCACCGGACGCCCGAAGGGCGCGATGCTGACCCATCTGGGGATCTGTCACTCGGTCCTGCACTACCAGCATTGCATGGCGCTGGGACCGGGCGATCGCAGCGTCGCCGCTGTGCCCATGAGCCACGTGACCGGTGTGATCGCGCTGGTCGCGGCGATGGTGAGGGCCGCTGCCACGCTGGTGGTGATGCCGGAGTTCAAGGCATCGGCTTTTCTGGAGCTGGCCGCGCGTGAGCGAATGACGCATACCTTGATGGTGCCGGCGATGTACAACCTCTGCTTGCTCGACCGGAGTTTCGACCCGAAACGCTATCCGGGCTGGCGGGTCGGGGCCTACGGCGGCGCGCCGATGGCGCCGGCCACCATCGCGCGCTTCGCCGAAGTGCTGCCGGATCTGAAGCTGATGAACGCCTATGGTGCCACCGAGACCAGTTCCCCGGTGACCCTTATGCCACCGGTCTGGACGGCGGCGCGACCGGACAGCGTCGGTCGTCCCTTACCCTGTGCCGACGTGCTGGTGATGGATGAGCAGGGGCGGGAGGTCGAGCCTGGCTGCGCCGGCGAGCTGTGGCTGGGCGGGCCGATGGTCGTCGCGGGCTATTGGGACGATCCCAAGGCCACCGATGAGGGCTTGGTCGGCGGCTTCTGGCGCTCAGGTGACATCGGATCCAAGGACACGGAAGGTTTCGTGCGGGTGTTCGACCGCAAGAAGGACATGATCAACCGGGGTGGTTACAAGATCTATTCGGTCGAGGTCGAACATGCCTTGATGAGCTTTCCCGGCGTGCTCGAGGCGGCGGTCGTGGCGCGGCCCTGTCCGGTGCTGGGCGAGCGCGTGCACGCCTTCGTGGTTGCCGCCGAGGCAATAGAGCCGTCGCGTCTGAAGACGCACTGCGCGAGCCTGCTCGCCGATTACAAGGTGCCGGAAGGTTTCACCGTGGCCGATCAGCCATTGCCACGCAATGCCAACGGTAAGCTGCTCAAGCGTGAGCTGCGCGTGCCGGATACGGTTGGAGACTCCGTCTAGAGGGGACCCAGGCTCGCGCGGGTGCGGGTCATCGAGTGCTCGCCAGCACCTCGATGAGTCGTTCGGTCTGAGCGCTGGTGCCGATCGTGATCCGCAGCCCCAGACGGCCCGCTTCGTCGCGCTTGGGTCTGATGAGGATGTTGGCGCGGGTCAGGGCGGCCGCGACCTGCTCTGCGTGCTCGGGAAACACCCACAGATAGTTGGCGACGCTCGGCCAGAACTCCCAGCCTTGCTGGCGCAGCCAGCCCTCCAGGCGTGGTTTGGCTTCGCTCATCACCTCGCGCACGTAGCTGCGCGTGTAATCCGGCTCGGCCAGCGCCGCGCCGGCGGCAACCACCGCGAGCTGATTGACGTCGTAGGGCCCGCGGATCTTGATCAGCTGATCGATGTTGAACGCCTGACTGACGACGAAGCCGAAGCGTAGCGACGGCATGCCCCAGGTCTTGGAGAAGGTGCGGGTGATGACCAGGTTCGGATAGCGTTCGATGAGCCCCACGGCGCTGAGGCCGGTGTACTCGTAGTAACACTCGTCCACCAGTATGACCGCGTCCGGGGCGTGCTGCGCGATCCGCTCCAGGTCCGCCAGATCAATCGGGGTGCCGGAGGGGTTGTTCGGCAGCGGCACGACCACCAGCCGGGTGCGGGGACCGATGGTGTCGAGTACCTCCTGAGTCGGGTAGCCACCCTCGATGCTGTAGCCAGGCTCGAGAATCCGGGCGTTCTGCACCCCGGCGCACTGGTGGTACATGGCGAAGCTGGGACCGGGGATGATCGCCTCGTCGCCGGCATCCAGGCAGGCGCGTATGATCACGTCGATGCCCTGATCAGAGCCATTGCAGATCATCAGCTGATCGGGTGCCACTCCGACATAGTGGGCGACCCGCGCAACGATGTCGCCATAGTCCGGATACTTCTGCAGGGCACCTGAACGACAGTAGGCGACCAGTGCGTCGACTACCGCGTCGCTGACCGGCAGGGTTCGCTCGTTGAAGTCGAGCAACAGATGCTCGTCGACCGAGCGACCCGACAGCGGTGGGTCGTAAGCAGCCATCTCGTACAGGTGTGACTTGAAGATTCGCTTTGTACTCGACATCATCGTGGCTTCGTCGGGAGTGATGATCGCGCGATGCGCACAGGGCCGTCATGAGCGCTTCCGGGGCCGCCCGGTACCGAGCGTACCCACCGGTGAGGTCCTGCGTATTCCTTCTCCCGCGCATTGTCAGTGCCGGCTGGCACCGCTGTCCATGGCTTTGTTCAGGGCTCGTTACGCAGGTCGCGCCATGCTGGATGTGCCTCGACCAGCTGCAGCGCGCGGGTCAGCAGTCCGAGTCCCGGCTCGGTGCGGTGCCAGGTCGAGGCGCCGGACGGATGGGGCAGTGGGATGGCCTGCATGAGGTGACCGGCACGCTCGACCGGATGCACCTGGCCGATGACGTCCACCAGCTTGTTCACCGGCAGGAACTGAGCGATGGCAAGCTTGCCGACCGGGAGCAGCAGCCGCGGCTTCAGCAGGGCAATCTCGCGGTCCAGCCAGCGGCCACAGGTCGAGATCTCGTCCGCGTCCGGAACCCGATCGCCACCCTTTGGGTTCTTGCCCG
>JAGRHX010001521.1 GCA_020444775.1 Gammaproteobacteria bacterium | reverse complement strand
ATGTCCTCGCCAGGCATAGCCCGCAGTTCCGTCATGTAGGCCGACTGCGTTACGTTGGTAGCAAACTCATAGTTCGCATCGGTGTACCACTGTTGGTCGCGGCCCGCCGTAAGATACTGTGCATTGCTGTCTTTGCCGAGCAACCACGTGGGGTTTGTCCTGCCGCCCTTCTTCGCCATGTAGAGGATATGTTCGCACTCCTCGGTCTGCGTCCCCAGGCAGTAGTACGATAGCAGTTCGCCGTGGTTATCCTCTGGCTGGCGGGGGCGGAAGGCCAGCAGATACGTCTTGTCGGCCTCCTCGTTATACAGCGCCATGAGGCCCCAGTCGCCGTCGAAGTCGAACGCCGTAACGGTGCCTAGGATAGTGCCGTCATTCTCAGGAAACGCCTCCGGCCCGGCATGAACAGACAGGTGCCCGTCTTGCAAATGCATGAGTACCCGGTCCATTGGGATGAGGGTGCCGATGGTTGCTAGGCTCTTTGTCTGTGCCCCATTCCTTGTGCTGTTGCTAACCCGGTCGAACACCAACTCGAAGGTATTGCGAACCGGGTTGAGGATCGCGGGGCCACGGCACATCGCCCATACCCACGTAATGCCGTCCGTGGCAAACCCGGTGGGAGTGCAGTCGTCGCCGTTGATGATCGCGCGTCCGACCCATGTCCCGGTTTCCATTTCAGCGGAGCCGCTGAGGTCAATGGAGTAGGCGGCTTCCTCAGAGAACCCGGCGACAAGCGACCCGGCCAGCCCGGCAATGCGGATGATTTGGGAAGCGTGGGCGGTTACGGTGTCGGAGCCAGCGGCGTTGAAGGTAGTGATGACGCGATACTCATCACCGGCCATGAAGAAGGTAATCTCCTCCACGCCACTACCGTTTTTCGTGAACAGCACATCAGTCACGCGCTCTGTCAGAGAGATGCCGGGGTCGGTCACCGACATATCGCTGATCTTGATGCGGGCCGGGTCCGTCCCTCTGCCGACATAGAGGTAGGTTACGCTGCTAATGTCCTTGAAGGCAGAGGAGTTCAGGTTGGCCGTTGTCCCTCCAACACCCGACAGGTCAATCGCGGTGAACTTCGGGCCGGGTACCATGATGTCGTTGAACCGGGTGTCCACCCCGTCTGTGTAGGAGATGCCAAGCGGCTGCCCCCGGTAGCGGTGGGCGGTAAACATCGGCCCCCAGGTTTGCCAGATAGCATACTCGGCCATTAGCGATACCGCCGCGCGGGGATGCTATAGCTCTTCTTGATCATGCTACGCTTCCCTTCGTCCTGCTCCTGGTACAGATGCTTCTTTGCCAGCCCCTCATACCGCTTGTTCCAGTCCGCCGCCAACTGTGCATAGCGGGGTTGCCGGGTATCGCCGGGCTTGGGTGACGCAGCGGCCATCTCGTATGCGCGAGCGAGGGCTCCGGTGGCTACGATGGTTAGGGGAGCATCGATGGTAACCGTATCGCTACCCGTCATCAGGGTAACCTCGCTGTACTTCGTATACGGACGCTTGGTGTAGACGATGAACTGGCCGCCATAACCGTGCTCGGGGAGAAAGAGTACAGGTGGCAGCGTCGAACCATAGCGCGGGTTAACCTGCGTCTCGGTGAAGTCGTCGCGTTCCAGCGCATCCGAGGTTTGCCCAAAGTATCCATAGGCTTCATCCACGTATGCAGTACCATCTGCTTCTACGTAGATGAGGAAGGTACATTGCGTTGCTGCGGCCGCCAATGTCGCACTGACCGTCAAGGTTTCCACACCCCCGCCGCCCGTGTGGTAAGACGAGTAGGTAGTAGCTGTGCCGTCGTATATGGCGATGCGAGCCTGTGAGCCGGTAGAGGTAGTAATCTTCGCTGTGAACCCAACCCCGTAACCAGCCAGGCTTTCGCCGTCCGGCGCTTCCAGTAGCGACCTACGAGAACCTT
>JAGRHX010000881.1 GCA_020444775.1 Gammaproteobacteria bacterium | reverse complement strand
GGACGCCCACGGCCGGATCCACCGGCTCGACGTCGACGGCACCGCCCTGGGAGCGCCCATCGACGCGCACCGTGGTTTCGTTGCCGCGCTGGACACGGCGTTGCGCGACGGGCGCACGCTGCTGCTGTCGGCGGGCAGCGATGCCTCGTCAACCGCCGAGAATGGCCAGGTGCGCCTGTGGAGCACGGATGGCGACCTGCTGCGTGAGCTGGACACGCATACCTACGGCCATATCACCGACGTCGACTTCGGCCCCGATCGGATCATTGCCACCCGAGCTCGTGAGCTCTACCCGATCCATGGTCAGACGGCCTTCGTCTGGTCCGAGCACAGCGAGGCTGGCGAAGCCTTGGACGCCCACCCGGTGTCCTCGACCGCGCTGGCGGCGGGTGGCAACGGCACGCTGGCGGTTGGCGGTGACGATGGCAGCATCCGACTCTATCCACGCATCGACGACCCACACTCGGAGGTGACGCCACCGGTCACCCTGGTCGGCCACCGCACCGGTAGCACGATCACCGCCCTGGCCATGGATGAGACCGGCGAGCTGCTGGTCAGCGCCGGCGACGACGGCAGCGTGCGACTTTGGGACACGCGATCCGTACCGACCCGAACACTGCGCTCTGACAACGCTGACCAGGACCCGAACCTGGTGCAGGCCTGGGTGAGCTCGACCGGTCGCCATGCCGTCACGGTCGAGGGACATGGGCCCGAGGATCGGCTGCTGCTGTGGACGATCGACGATGCCTTCGCAACCGCGCACGAGCAGCAGACGGGCGACTTCGCACCGGTCGTGCTGCCGCTGGCCGCGGCGGACAACGTCCTGCTCGGCTTCTCCGACCAGGACCGCCACCTGGTCACGGTTCAACGCACGACGACCGGCAACCTCATGCAGATCTGGTCGCTGCCCAAGGTCGAGCCGGTGGCCCTTTTCGAGATTGGCGCGCACCGGCCAGCTGGGGTCGCAGTCGACACCAGCGGTGCACGGGTCGCGACCGTCGATGGCGGCGGTCGGATACGACTGTGGACGACCCAGACACCCGAGGTTGCGCGTCGGATCGACACCGAGAACGCCTCGATCACGGCGATGGAGTTCTCGAGCTCTGGCGATCGGCTGTGGCTCATCGATGGTCGCCGCGACCGGCTGCTGGTTGTCGAGCTGGATGACAAGCGGCCAACGACCACTCACCATCCGCTACGCCCGGACACCTATTGGGCCCGACTCCTGCCTCGGGCAGAACGTCTGCTCACCGCGCACGGAGAGGGGCTGGTCCTGTGGCGCCTGCCAGCGGAGCCGGGCTCCGCTCCCGAGCCACTTGGCCCTGTCATCCCCCTGCAAGGCAGTGTCCTGCCACAGGTCGCGCAGGCCGCGGGTCTGGTGCTCACCGTCAGCCCGTCCCACGAGGTGCAGAGCTGGACCTTCGACGCGAAAGCAGGAGCGGTCGGCTTCGCCCATCCCGGTGGCATCACCACCCTGGCGACGAGCGAGGACGCGACCCTCATCGCTACCGGCTTCACCGCGGACGTGCCGCAAGGCGGTGGCGACAGCGTCGTACGTCTTTGGGACGACACCGGTCGTCCGCTCGCGACCCTGCCCTGGCCCGGCGCCCTTGTCGAAGCGCTTTCCATCACCCCGGACAATAGAAGCCTGCTGGGATCGGCTCTGAGTAGCAGCGCCGGCAGCACGCTGCGGGTCTGGCCGGTGGCCCCGGACCTGTGGCTTACGCTGGCCTGCGAGCGACTGCAGGGCCGGCTCGCCCTGCCCGAGGCCCTGGCACCACGCGCGCGGCGCGACGATCTGCAAGCCAT
>JAGRHX010000880.1 GCA_020444775.1 Gammaproteobacteria bacterium | reverse complement strand
CGAGCCCGTGCATGTAGCACTCGGCGAGATTGCCGCCGGAGGTGTTGAGCGGCAGCTTGCCGCTCGGTGCGCTGAGGTTCTCCAGCGTGAAGAACTCGTTGGCGGACTCGGCGGTGCAAAAGCCGTGCTCGACCATGCTCATGACCACGCCACCGGTGAAGTTCTCGTAGCTTTGCAGCACGTCGACGTCGGTGGGACCGACGCCGGCCATCTCGTACAGACGGGGCGCGATGCTGGTGAAGCTCGATGTGGCGTACAGCGGCGCGTTGTGCGACGGGGCGGCGTTGCGATGCTCGGAGCCTTGCGCGGCCCCGAGCAGATACACTGGCGGCTGCTTGAAATCCCTAGCCCGCTCGGCTGGCACCAGGATCAGCGCCGCGGCGCCGTCGTTCTCCAGACAGCAATCGAACAGACGGAACGGCTCGACGATCCAGCGCGAATCCTCGTACTTCGTCTCGTCCAAGGGGCGACCGTGCATGACCGCTCGTGGATTGAGCTGGGCATGTTGATAGGAGGCCAGCGCCACCGCGCGCAGCGCCTCCTGACGTAGCCCGTGCTCGTGCATGAACCGCATCACGCGCATCGCGTAGCGCTGGCCCGGCGACATCACCCCGTAGGGCGCGTTGAAGGCCTGTTCACCCGACACGCTGGCACCGACGTTGCCGAGTCCGAAGCGGGCGAACTGGCCCTGGGCCAGAGCCCGGAACACGACCACGCAATCGGACAGTCCGGCGATGATGGCCGCCGCCGCGTTGCCGACCGCGCCCGCGCCACCGCCGCCACCACCGCCCCATTGCATGTTGGAGAACCGCAGCTCGGGCAGGCCGAGCGCTGCCGACAGCCGGGACGGCTCGTTGCGGTCGTTGCTGTAGGAGGCAAAACCGTCGATCTCGCGCGGTGAGATCCCGGCATCCTCGCAGGCGGCGAGGATCGCCTTGAGCGCAAGCACGAACTCGGGGTCCGGTGACTGGCCGTGCTTGTAATAAGCGGTCTCACCGATACCGATGACCGCGACCCGGCCACGCAAGCTGCGTTGGGCACTCATTGCTCGCACCTCGACACTGACTGGCTTCGACCCCGGGGCGCGGGTCGGGCAGGACGCATCCGGCGCCCGTTGGTGCAATGGGAGTCGCGCATCGATCTGGCTCCTCGGCCGGCAGCGGCGCGTCGGCGCGCTTGCCTGCGCATGGTCGTGGCGGATGGTCGTGTCAGCTGCTTGGGTCGGGCACGTGACTGCCACGCGGCGCTCCGGGCTGGTGGTCTGCCCGACACGCGGTGCTGAGTGCGTGCCTCGGCTCGGAGGCATCCGATTCCCCGCTCAAAATGCCGCACGCGGGGGTGGGCGTCAATTCGCTGGACCCGGGAGCCGTGTTCCAACGGCATGACTGCCGGAGCATCAAATCCGCGCAGCTAAAGAAATCGAGCAATCCGGCCGTAGTTCATCGCTGCTCGCGGCGCACAGGCTGCGTCCGAGACGCCCCCGAAC
The DNA here is from genome assembly GCA_020444775.1 of Gammaproteobacteria bacterium. Next base: position 2,311 of record JAGRHX010000880.1, on the reverse strand, counting down.
GACAGGGATGCAGCAATGAGACCTCTACGATCACTGATTCCAGCCGTGGCGCTGCTGGCGTGCACGTTCGCTGGCGTTCAGGTCGGCGCGGAAACGCTGATCACGATTGCGAGACCGGCCAGTGCGCCGGTCCTGGACGGCGAGCTCGGAGACTGGCAATCCATCGCGCCGATCCGGATCCCGTTGGTCAACAGCAAGCCGGACGGGCGTTCCGACGTCGCCGAGATCGAGCTGCGTGCCGCCGTGCATGGCGAACGGGTCTATCTGGCGCTGCGTTGGAAGGATGCCTCGCACGACGCCGAGCATCGGCCGTTCGTCTGGGACGACGCGGCTGGACGTTATCGTGGCAGCGATGCCTACGAGGATCGGATCGCCATCCAGTTCGGGATGAGCGGTGACTATTCGGCGGACTGGCTTTCCGGGCAGGCCTTCACCGCGGATATGTGGCATTGGAAGGCGCATCGTTCCAATAGTCTCGGCCTGGTGCATGACAAGCGAACCATCGTCTCCAGAAACGCCATCGCCAAGGCCTACAAGGCCACCGCGCGCGATGGCGGCGAGCTGTACATCGCGCGTCCGTCCGACGAAGGAACGCCGTTGTATTCGACCCTGCGCCATGTCGAGCGCGAGGCGGACAAGATGCCCAGGTATCAGCTTGCCGAGAAGGTCTCCGGTTCGATAGCCGATGTACGCGCGCGCGGCGTGTGGGCCGATGGCTACTGGACCGTGGAGATCGAACGAGCGCTCGATACCGGTCATGCGGACGACGTGCGCTTCGTGCCGGGTCAGCGGGTCGCCGCCGGGATCGCGGTGTTCAACGCCACCGGCAACGACGATCACAATGTCTCCGAGACGCTGAGCTTTCAGTTCTGACCACGAGTGCGGACAGCTTCGATAGCACGACGAGGCACGCATCGCTGGAGATCGAGATGACCACGCGTACCGAAGCGGACGCCAGTCCCGCCGCCGCGAAGCGGCGCGCCAGACGCTGGATCGCGGTGCCGACCTTCTTCGTTTTGAACGTCGGTATCGCGAGCGGCATCCTGTTGCTGGCGGGGCTGTTGATCGTCGAGCGTCTGGATCGTTCGGTTGCTCGCAATGCCGAGGTGCTCGAGCAGAGCCAGGGTATGGGACGCGAGATTGCCGCCTTGTCCGATGCCACCGATCGCATCGTCGACCAGGATCTACGGGCCCTGGCCTCGCTGCTGCGTCTGGTGTCCGCGGCCTCAGCCTTGGAGCTGGCGATGACCGAGCATCTGTACGAGCCGGATCCGGCCCGTAACGACCTGTTGGAACGGACCCGAAAAGCGCTGCAGCTCCACGGCACCGCGCTCGTCGAGGCCTGGCCGGGTGGCTATGCCGAGACGCATATAGAGGCGGTCCAGAAGTCCTTGCGGATGATCGACAGCATTGTTTTGGAGCTCGTCGAGATCACAAGTCCAGTGCAGATTGCCGAGCTCAACGATGAGACCCGGGGGGCGCTCGCCGCCCTCCAGCAGAGCCTGGATGCGATTCGCGACCAGTCCCTCGCGGTCGGTGAGGCAAACGGCCGACTGCTCAAGGACACGGCGCGCGAGGCCGTCGCCGAGAGCGCGGAGGTCTCGACGTCCGCGGCGCGCATCGACACGCTGCTCGGCACCACCCGAACCAAGATCGTCACCATCCTCATCGGGTTGCCAATCATTCTCGGTCTGCTGCAGTTCTTCATGGCGGTCAAGCTCGGCAAGCGACTGCGTTATCTGTCCGGCATCGTCAGGCGTCTTGCCCACGGCGACACCCAGATCGACCTCGCCTATACCAGTCGTGACAGCCTCGGCGATGTGCTGCGGGCGGTCGAATCGATGATCCAGACCCAACGCGAACGTGCCAGGGTGGCGGAACAGATCTCGGAACGGGACCTCAGCGGCAGCTTCACGTCCAGCTCCAATACCGATCGTCTGGGGGCTGCCCTGTCGCAGATGCTGGATAAGCTCGGTGAGGACGTGCACCAGGTCTCCGGGTCCAGCCAGACCTTGCAGACCCAGGCCGGACAGGTCTCGTCCGGCAGCGCCGAGCTGGCGCAGAGCGCGGCGGAGCAAGCCGCCGCGCTGAGCCAGATCAGCTCGTCCACCAGCGCGCTCGCCGAGCGGATTCGAGCCGAGGCACAGCGAGCCGAGCAGGCCGGATCAGACGTCGCCAGGGCCCAGGCGGTGGCCGGCGAGGGCCTGACCGAGATCGAGGCGTTGCAGGCCGCGATGCAGGAGACGGACGATGTCGTGCGCGAGATCGTCAATGTCGTCACCTTCATCGACGAGATTGCCTTCCAGACCAA
>JAGRHX010000879.1 GCA_020444775.1 Gammaproteobacteria bacterium | reverse complement strand
AGGGCTGATGAAGGCTCAGGGCTGAAGGGCGCGCGCCCGTCAGTGGTGCTGAGCGACGGCGGAGGTCAGGTGATTCCCGTGTGACGCAGCAATGCGTCTATGCGAGGCGGGCGCCCCCTGAAAGCCTCGAAGGATCGCATGGCGCTGCGCGTGCTGCCAGTCTCGAGTATCTCCTGGCGCAGGCGCAGTCCGGTCTCGCGACTGCGCAGCCCCTCGCTCTCGAACAGCGAGAAGGCGTCGGCCGCCAGCACTTCTGCCCACTTGTAGCTGTAGTAACCCGCCGCGTACCCGCCGGCAAAGATGTGCGTGAAGGCATGCGGCAGGCGATCCTCGGCCAGATACGGAACGATGCTGATCTGCTCGCGCACCGTGCGCAGCACCTCGAGCACGTCCAGATCCGTGGCCGAGCGTGCGTGCAGACTGAGGTCGAACAGCCCGAACTCGAGCTGTCGGAGCATGTCCAGCGCACCGTTGAAGGTGCGCGAGGCCTGTAGCCGCTCGATCATGTCGTCTGGCAGGGGTTCGCCGCTGCGCACGTGCGCCGAGCACGCCTTGAGCGTCTGGGGCTCGTAGCACCAGTATTCCAGCAGCTGACTGGGCAGCTCCACCGCGTCCCATTCGACGCCGCTCAGGCCACCCACGCTGGGTAGATCGATACGTGTCAGCATGTGGTGCAGGCAGTGCCCCAGCTCGTGGAACAAGGTGGTCAGCTCGTCGTGGGTGAGCTGCGCGGGAGCGTTCTCGGCCGGCGCCGAGAAGTTGCAGGTCAGATAGGCAACCGGCAGCCAGCGACGTGAATCGAACGCGATGCGTGGCCGGCATTCGTCCATCCAGGCACCGCCTCGCTTGCCCTCGCGCGCATACAAATCCAGATAGCAGCCTGCCAACAAGTGTCCATCGGCATCCATGACATCGAGGAAGCGTACCTGTGGATGCCAGACCGCGACCGACTCCCGCACCCGCACGCGCACCCCGAACAGGTCTTCGATCAACTCGAACATGCCGTGCAGCACCCGGTCGACCGGGAAGTAGGCACGCAGCGCCTCCTGGTCCAGCTCGAAGCGTTCGCGGCGTAGCGACTCGGCACAGAATGCGAGATCCCACGGCGCAAGCTCCGCTATGCCGTGCACGCGCGCGCCATGCTCGCGTATGGCCTGCAGCTGTTGCTCGGCCAGTGGCCGCGAGCGAGCGCTGAGGTCGTGCAGGAATTCGAACACCTCTTCGGCGCTCGCGGCCATCTTGCGCGCCAGCGACAGCGCCGCGTAGTGCTCGAAACCAAGCAGCCGCGCCTGCTCGTGACGCAGTGCCAGGATCTCGGTCATCAAAGCGCCATTGTCCAGCTCGGGGTCGCCAGGCCCCTGGGTCGAGGCGCGGGTCACGTAGGCCCTGTACAGGTGTTCGCGCAGCGTTCGGTCGTGCGCGTTGAGCATCACCGCCCGGTAGGTCGGTGGGTCGATGCCGAGCAGCCAACCCGAGCGCCCGGCCTGCTCGGCACGGCGCGCGGCGGCGTCGATCACGCTGTCCGGCAGGCCCGCCAGCCCGGCACGGTCGTCAACCGCGTGGCTGAAGCCCTGCGTGGCATCCAGGACATGATTGGAGAACAGATTCTTCAGCTCGGTGAGACGCTCGGCAATGGCCACGAAGCGTTGTCTGTCCTCGCCCTCCAGGGCCACCCCACCAAGGGTGAAGTCTTGCAGGGTCTTGTCCACCAACCTTTGCTGGACCGGGTCGGCGCTCTGGAAGGCCGTGGACTGACGCAGAGCAAGAAACTGCTCGTACAGCTGGCGATCCTGGCCGAGCTGTGTGTAGAACACGCTCAAGCGTCTGGATGCCGCCTGCCAGGCTTCGCGCAGCGCTGGCGTGTCGTTCACCGCCGCCAGGTGTCGAGCCGGAGAGGTGGCCGCGCGCAGCTCGGCCTTGGCATGCTCCAACGGTATGACCAGCGATTGCCAGGTCGGCTCCGCCGGGTCCTCACGGCGCTGCTCGCAGATCTGCCGCAACGCGTTCATGTTCGAGTCGATTCGTTCGATCAAGTCGTCGATGCTCAGCTCACCGAAGGCGGGCAGTCGCTCAAAGACGTTGTCGACCCGGGTACCCTCGGTCGATGCCCGCGGCGGCGCGAGCTCGGGCGTGGTGGTGTCGGTCTTGCTCGAGCCCGGCTGGGCTGGCGTCGAAGGGTCGTTGTGTTCGCTCACGTGTGCTGCCCGGCAGGTGCGGTTGTCGTCTGGGTGTGGTCGTCGCGGGGCATTGTACTGCCATGCGGGACTGGCATGCGTGGTGCCACGCAGTGGGGTGGCGGCAAGCAAAGGGGCAACGGTGGGTCGCGCCACGCGCTGTGTGCAGGGCCCGGTCGGGGTCGGGGCGAGTATCCATGTCGATAGATAGTTGTTGCAAACGGGAATTGTTTGCATTTAATATCCGCTGCGCATACCGGTCGGAGACTGCCGACCCCCAAATCGTCCCGGGCGGCAGCTGCCGCCGAAGTCTGGAGTGCCAATCATGATTCGAACCACGGAGCGTCCGGTCTCCCGCAACCGCCCGGCACGACGAAGTCAGCGCCCGTCGCTGGCCGCGTTGCTTGTCACGACCCTGTCGATGCTGATGCTGCTCGTGCTGCTGCCGCTGCGGGCCGGGCACGCGGCCGAGGTCAACGTCTATTCGTACCGTCAGCCGTTCCTGATCAAGCCGATGTTCGATGCCTTCACCCGGCAGACGGGTATCGCGGTCAACGTGGTGTTCGCGGACAAGGGCCTGGTCGAGCGACTGCGTCGTGAAGGCGC
>JAGRHX010000878.1 GCA_020444775.1 Gammaproteobacteria bacterium | reverse complement strand
GTACTTGCCGCTCAGCACGCCACGGGCGAGCGGTGAGAACGGCGCGACGCCGATGCCGAAATGCTGGCAGGCCGGCAGGTGGTCGTTCTCCGCCATGCGCATGGCGAGGTTGTACAGCGGCTGACTGACCACCGGCCGGGGTGTTCCGGTGTGCTCGCACAGGCGGACGATCTCGGCGATCTCCCAGCCATAGTGGTTGGAGAAACCCCAGTAGTTGGCCTTGCCACTGCGGATGATGTCGCCCATCGCGGCGATGCTCTCGACCAGCGGCGTCTGTCGGTCGCGGTGATGCATGTAATAGATGTCCACGTAGTCGGTGCCCAGACGCTGCAGGCTGGCATCGATGGCGCGCATCATCCACTTGCGTGACAGACCCAGCTTGCGCTCGGGTGGTCCATCCTGCTGACCGACCTTGGTCGCCAGCACCCACGCATCGCGGTCCTTTTCGATCAGCTTGCCGACCAGCTTCTCCGATTCACCTCCAGCGTAAGCATCCGCCGTGTCGATGAAGTTGACCTGGGCCTCGCGCGCCAGCTTGACGATCCGTCGCGCGTCGCTCTCATCGGTGCTGGCGCCGAACTCCATGCTGCCCAGACAGATGCTCGATACCCGAAGTCCACTGTTGCCCAGCTGTCGAAACTCCATGATCCCTCCTCCGTCCGGTTGAGCGATGACAATTGCGGCCCGCTGGCCGTGCTTGCGTTGAGCGAGATTCGAAGACCACGCTGATTGCGTCGTTGTCGTATCTCGAATGTATGACATCTGGTATCCGAATGCAGTCCGCGGTCCGGTTGTTATCTGGATGTCATACAGCCGGACTATGGTGCATGCGTTCGTGGAACCACAAGCCCCAGTACGTGCTCCAGTACATGCCCCAGTGCATGCTCCTGTGCATGCACGAGATCGCTCGACAACCCGTGTGCACGGCACGCCACGCCGCATAACCCATGCCACAGAAGAAGAAGAGCCTTTCCCTTCGCATCACCCAAGCGGACTTCGACCGCGCCCAGGTCGTGGCGGATCGCCTGGGTGTTCGGGTCTCGGACGTGTTTCGTTTCGCTCTCAAGGTCGGTCTGGCCAAGCTGGCGCCGCTCGATGACACCAAGGCGCAGGGGCGGGCGCTGATGCCCGCCTTCGTCGAATGCGGTCGGGATCTTGCTGACTATTTCGACCTGGATGCCGAGCGGCTGGCCCGGATAGTCAACGGCGAAGTTGAGGGCGATGAGCAGCGCGTCGCCGTCGAGGACATCGAGATGCTGGCCATGTCCGGCATGCAGGATCACTACCTGCGTAGCCGTCTGCGCCAGCTCAACCGCACCGCTGACGGCAGCATGGGCATGGACGACATGTTGCGCCGCTATCTGGACGAGAAATACATCGAGTCGCTGGATTAGCCATTCGAATTCACGAAGCAACGGCGCGTTCGAGTGTCCGTGTTGCCGGGTTTCTCGATACGCCGCCACACATCACCGTGCCTGCATCCATGCTCGACTGGGTGGGGGCGTGAGGAAGGATCTGCTGTGCTTTGTGAACGGACGGGAACGAACCGGCCGTGTGCAAACAACTCTTCATACAAACGTCACTTCGCCCGTTCCCGCCTCTGCCAAGATCCTCCCGACAGTAAAGGTCGACGAAGATTATCTAGCTACTGGTCGGTCTGGTCACCCGTCGTTTCTGACAGAAACAGTTCGTAGTACGAACGTATTACGTTTGCGATCGCTATCACGGGCGAGTGCCGGCGCAAGCGGCGCCATTGCCCCGGAGAGGTAGCCGTCGGCGGGAAGCGCAGCGGGATGAGTCGATTCCCATTGCGCCAGGCTGCAGTTCCAAAGACTTTGGCAAACGTGTGGTTTCGAGTGCCGAGAAATCGGCGCCCTCGAGTGTTGCAATCGCCTCAAGAACCGTAAGGAGCAGTCTCCGTGAGCATGAAACTCAAGTCCCTGGTTGCCGCCGTTGCGCTCGCAGCTGCCGGCGCATCGCAAGCGGCACTGGTCGATTCGACCGACGTTCTGGTGAATATCCGTCTCGACGGTGCCGATGGCCCGTCGATGCTGATCAACACCAACCTCAACGCGATGGATCTGGCGACCGGCACCGTCGACAGCTTTGTCTCGGACGCCGCCCTGACGCAGCAGATCAATAACTTCATCTCCGGCGCCAGCGGTAGCGTCGAGTACTGGGTGATCGGTGGCTACAAGCCGAACGCATTCTCGAACACGGTGCTGTCGACCCGCGCGCTGGGCGACGCCACCACCACCAACAGCGCCTATACCAACGTCCAGGCCTACATCGGCAATGCCAACAACGCCGCCAGCCGCTTCCAGCTGGACGCGAATGGCGACGGTGAGAATGTCGAGGCGAACCTGCCGTCGAGCGATCCGAGCCACTTCCAGTCCACCGACATCTTCGGCAACGGCATCGTCAACAGCATCGGTCTGGACGTGGATGCGCCGTTCGAGCTGTCGATGTCGCAGTTCGGCCCGTTTGTCTCCGAGACCCTCGCCTCCTGGCGGCTGTCATCCAGCGGTGAGCTGAGCTACGGCACGCCCGCGGTGATTCCGGTGCCGGCGGCGGTCTGGCTGCTCGGCTCCGCGCTGGTCGGCGTGCTGGGTATCAGCCGGCGCAAGCGGGCCTGAGCCCGAGCCCCGGCCAGCCCCTGTAGATCAGTCGGTCTGGATCAAGGCCTGTCGATCAATGTCCGCAGGCCGGCCCCAGGCTGATTCCTGTTCGATAACGACCGCACCCGTTCGTAGTCAATCCAATCAAGGAACAGTGCACATGAACTTCAAGCTCAAGGTGCTCAGCGCGAGCGTCGCTTTCGCGCTGGCCAACACCGCAAGCGCCGGACTCCTCGGCGCGGCCAACGAGATCTTCGTCGGTGGCGCCACCGCGCCGCAGACCTTCTTCCGCGAGGACATCCTGCTGCGCGTCTGTGACGGCAAGCCCCAGGTGTTCGCCGACGAGATCGAGACCGCGCCGTCCTCGCCGGCCGCGACCACCGTGCTCAAGGTCGGTGACCACGTGGTGGTGCGTTGCACGACCAAGACCGGTTTCGCCAACCCCGCGCTCGATGGCCAGGACATCGCCATCTACAAGTTCAACGGCGGTTCGGCCACCGGCGTCGCACCGGTCGTGGATGCCACTCCGATCTCTATTCTGGACGCCACGCTGTCCGGTCCCAGCGCCTGCACGCCGGTTGCCGGCGGCACCGGCTCGCTCGCCAACGAGTATCCGATCGGCACCTCGGGTCGTGTCTATGAGCTGTACGTGTGCAGCGACGCGTCGCTCGTCAAGGCCCAGATCCCTGACGCCGGTATCTCCGACGTCGAGCCGACCCTGTTCAAGGGCGCGCTGGCACTTAACTTCGGCGTGGAGCCGCGTGGTGTCAGCGCCAAGCCGGACGCGCCGTTCGTCGACCGCGGTAACCTGCAGCTCAAGGCCGGTCCCGGTCTGACCTTCGGCACCGCGGTAACCATCCCGATGTACGACGAGCTGCAGGACGATCAGGCCGCGGCCGGCATGCTGCCCGATTGCCCGCCGTTGGGCGCAGGTGGCACCGATCTCGCCACTCGTGACCCGGCCCGTGACACCATCGCCTGCATGCCGAGCCTGCCGTCACCGCTGATTCGCTCGGTGTTCCTCGGTCAGATCACCAGCTGGGCGGACTTCATGCCCTACGGTCTGGAGCTGGATCCGACACGTGTGGCCAAGGGTAACGATGTGCACGTGTGCAAGCGCACCAACGGCTCCGGCACCCATGCGCAGTTCTCGGTCAACTTCCTCGGCACCAACTGCCGTTCGGTCTCGAACCTGGCGATGGTCGAGCAGAACGACGGTCTGTCCTCGAGCCTGTTCGGCGTGGTCGGCGTGTACGGCAACAGCGGCTCGTCCGACATGAGCGACTGCCTGGACGCGCTGGCGACCGGCAAGGGCTTCGACGGCGACTTCGACGGTCTGCCGCCAGAGAGTTTCCCGGGTACCGGTGACTCGACCGTGGTGCCGGGTGAGGACCTTGCCGCCACCGCGATCCCCGGCGACCCGCTCGGACGTGGCTACAACGACAAGACCGAAGCCTACGCGATGGGCTATCAGTCGTTGGAGAACAATCCGGACCTGGCGTTCTCGTATCGATTCGTGAAGGTCGACGGTGTCGCCCCGACGCTGGATAACGTCGTCGCCGGCACCTACAAGGACGTCTACTACCTGACCTATCAGAACCGGGTGGCCGGTGGTAGCGCCGACCTGAAGACCGGCGCGGTGCGCACCTCCGCGCCGTCCGCCGCGCAGGTGGCCGTGGCCAACGCCTACTTCGAGACCTGGAACTCGACCGCGGCCGCCGCCATCACCGCCGTCAACGCGTTGCTGGCCGTCGATCCGGACGGCACGCCGGGCAACGGCGACGAGTGGGAGACGGGCTTCGTGACGCCGACCGCCGGTGCTTCGCTGGAGTACACCAGCGGTATTCCGGAGACGGCTTTCGCCCGTCAGACCCTGAGCGGTGCACCGGACAGCTGTCAGGATCTGGGCCTGGTCCGCTAGCGGTAACGGGCGGCGCCGGCGGGATGACCCCTGTCGGGGCGCCCCCTGTCGGGCGCCAAGGGGTGATGTCGGACCGCAATCTGGACGCTGTAGGAGGGCGGGGTCTCGATGGAGACTCCGCCTTCCGCGTTTCTGTGAGCGGTGTCCGGCGCTCCGGCCCGCTTACCTGCTTTGACGTTCGCGATCGACACCAGCGCGTAGCATCCGAGGATGCAGACGCCCCGGTCAGCACCAAGCGGGTTGCACTTCTGTCTGCGCTTCGAGCCGATGGTGTGACGCGATGAGCACGCTTTCAGCACAGATACACGTCAGATATAGCACAACGCCCATGGAATCGGTGGAAAGAAGCGAGTCGAATCCTGACGCGTTGAAGCGGATCGGGCGCCGGAGTGCCCGCTCCTCATGTGTCGGTCTGATGTTGCTTGTGTGGCTGGCGCTGATCGGCACTACTCGTGATGCCGCACAGGCCGCTGGCCTGCCCGAGGTGCTCAAGGACCAGTTTGGTCGGGTGGTCCGATTCGACGGTGCCGCGCTGCCGCAGGTTAGCGGCCACAACATGCTCATCAACCAGACCGCCGATCGCGCGGTGCTGCACTGGGAGAGCTTCGATATCGCCGCCGGCAACTCGGTGCGTTTCCAGCAGCCGGACAGCACCTCGGTGGCGCTCAACCGGGTGCTGGGCCAGAGCAACGCCCGAAGCGTCATCGACGGTCAGCTGGAGGCCAACGGCCGGGTTTATCTCATCAACCAGAACGGCATCCTGTTCGGACCGAGCTCGAAGGTGAACGTGCATTCGCTGATCGCCTCGACCCTCGACATCGACGACACGGTCTACGATCAGGTCGGGCTGGTGAACGCGGTCAATCTGGAGCAACCGGCCTTCGAGGGTAGAGCGGGCGCGATGGGTGACATCGAATGCGCGGCCGGCTGTAGCATCGAGTCCGGGAAGAACGGGCGCGTGGTGTTGATCGCCCCAAAGGTCACCAATCGCGGCAGCATCTCATCACCCGAAGGCCAGGTCGTGCTGGCCGGCGCCGAGGACAAGGTCTACATCGCCGCGGAGCAGGAAGGTAGCGAGGTCCGCGGGCTGCTGGTTGAGGTCAGCACCGGCGGCTCGGTGCACAACCTGGGGCGCCTCGTCGCCGATCGTGGCAACGTCT
>JAGRHX010000877.1 GCA_020444775.1 Gammaproteobacteria bacterium | reverse complement strand
CGGCATGGCAGACCTTGCAGCGAAAGCGTATGCGGTGAAACCAATGTGGAAAGACGACCGGGCGCATGCCGGCGTCGTCCGAGTAATTGTTGATGACCACGTCGCCGTACTCGCCCTGTGCGCTCTGGAAGACGAGCAGGCCCAGCAGCAGCGACACCGTGCTGGCGAGTGTCAGCAGGAGACGGCGTGTGGATCGGTTTCTGATGCTCATGTCATGCAGCTCTCGCAATATGTTCCCGTGGAATGTGGACCGGGTCGACCAGCCTTCGGACGCGCGACCGAGGCGTGACCGGTCCCGGAATCGGCCGTCAGAACACGCCTCCCATGCGTCTGGATAGCGTGAAGAAGATGACCGTGCTCATCTCGCCGTCATTGCCGTGTATGGCTGCGGACAGTCGCGCATCGATGCGTCCGATCGAATAATCGAGACGGTTGGTCCAGGAGATGTCCTGGTGATCCTCCTCGTCAATGCCGACCAGGAACAGGGAGCTGGCATCCATCGACAGTTGTGAGTGAAAACGAAGACGGTTGACCCCGAATATCCTCGAGTTCCGATAGTTCAGATCGAGGGAGGACGAGGGGAAGGAGTTGACCCGGCCAGCAACGCTCTGCCGCGTATAGTTCAAGCTCAGGTTGGTGTTGAGCGTGGCGTGGCGGCCGAGTCGGTGGTCATGGGAGGCCTGCAGACCCGCGCTTTGCACGAAGTCGCTGAAGCTGCTGGTGTCATCGCTGGTCGTGAACGCACGGTTGTCCTGGGCGATCAGGCGCAGACGCGTGGTGCTGTCCTGGAGTGAGCGAGCCAGGGCCGCGGAAAGGCCGTGATTCAAGCTGAACAGGCTGCCGGCCCGGGTGTCGTAGCGGCTGGAGAGAGACTCGTTCAGGTTGGTCGAGACGCTCGTGGTCTGTTGCTGGTCGATCATGAACACGCGATTCAGTCCGTGACCGATGATCGCGCTCACGCCCCGGCTCTGGGTGCCGGCGCCGCTGAAGCTGTTGTTGGCCGACGTCGAGGCGAACCAGTTGTAGTCGAATCCCCACAGTCTCTGGTTCTCGGGGTTGTAACCAAGCGTCAGCGATTGACTGCTGGAAGCGCTGTCGCTCCCGGAGGCCAGCCTGCCGGTCATATTTCCGGATATGCGCAGCGCGCGGGTCAGGTCGTAGTTGGCGCCGAGGCTGACGTTGGAGCTGTACGACGACGTTCCCAGGCCGGTGCCGGACGTGCGGTTGGTGTTGAAGCGCGCATTGCCGGTTACGGTCAACGGCTCGTCGTCCGGTCGCCAGATGGCAAAGCTGCTCAGTGAACCGCTCGTGGTGTGTAACTCGGTATCCTGCGTCGCACTGACGATGTCGGTCAGGCTGGCGTGGCTTTCGACCGACAGCCTGGTGCTGGGGCGATAGCCGTGTCTGAGCGTCGCGATCATGTCGCGAAAGCTGGAGCCGGGATCGTTCTGCTCTGAATTTTGCAGGCTGAAGTTGCCATCCAGGCTGTGATCGCCGAATGCATAAGCTGCATCCAGGTTGAGCCGGTCGGTGACCTCGTTGAGCCGGTCCGCGGTGCCGTCTTCGATAGCGCGCTCGGCGCGCGCCACATAGCTGGCATTACCCGCGCTCGGTCGGTACTGCTGGATGATGCCGAAGTGACTGCGGCGGATCCCCCGTTCCTCCGCGAATTCCGATTCGAAGCGGGTGCGGCTGTCAGAGATACCGCCGTAGGCCGTGAACGGAAATCGGCTGCGCGGGAACACCTGCAGACGCGCGTCACCGGTCGCCACGACCGAGCTCGAAGTCTGACTGGACCGGGTGCTGACCTGTGACAGGCTGAGATTGCTGCCGATGGTCGCGAACCAGGGCTGCCAGACATAGGAGCGCAGATTCAGGCTGGCGGTGCTACCCAGCTGCATGGTTTCGTCGCCTTGCTCGGGTTTGACCAGGCGCGCGGTGGTCAAGGCGCGACCTTCGTACGCGATTGGCGGCAGCCGCTGGCCGCTTACCTGTGGTGTGTGTGTGAGCAACAGCACGAGCGCCAGGGTGGCCGGCAGCAGGCCGGTCGCCCGCGGGACATCCGGGCGAGCTCTCGTGCGGCTCAGCCACACGTTGACTCCCGCCGCTCGCGATGAACGGAACACGTGCTCGGACCATGGTCTTTAGGGACAGGCGCTCGCAGCGGCGCGCCATGGGCGGCCTTGGGGCCGAACCCGGCGCAGGCCGCGGCCTGGATCGCATCACATCTTGTTGGCTTCACGCTGGGCCGCCGGCCAGAGGTAGTGCTGCTCGTTGATGTGGATTGCCACCTTCTCTCGCAGTCGCTCGACGAAGCGGGTCCAGGCCAGATCACGCTGCTCGCGCATCCACAGGCCCAGCACCCGATCACGAACCTTCTCGAATGCCTGTGGTTCCGGGTCGATGCGTTCCTCGACACGGAAGATCGCCACGCCCTCGAGCAGCTTCACCGGATCGGTGACGGCGCCGACCGCGGTGGCGTCGACCGCGGTTTGCGCCGGCCCGCCGAGCATGCCGCGATGCAGATAGCCCATGTCGCCGCCCCGCTCGGCGGAAGCGTCGGATGAATGCAGACGGGCCAGATCGGCGAACGAAGCGCCGGCCCGGATCTTCTGCACGAGCATCTCCGCTTCGGCGGCGGCAGCCTTCCAGACTGTCGTCGCGGAGGATGGATCGACCTTCAACAGAATCGCCGAGACCCTGAAACGCTCAGGCTCGGTGAAGCGCTTGGGGTTGTCCGCGTGATACCTGCGAAGCGTGTCGTCCGATGGCTCGGAGATATCCCGCACCCTGCTCTGCATGAGCGAGACCAGGGAGTCTTCCTCCAACCGTGGCCGCACGCGGCTCAGTACCCGCTCGCGGTGTTGTGGCCATTGCGCGGAGCGGCTGGCGCGTTGCTCGATCCGCTCGATCTGCTGCGCGACCCATCGCTGGTCGGCCTGCAAGCCCTGTCGTCGGGCCTCCGCGAGGACCACCGCGCGATCGACCAGCTGATCGGCAACCTCGCGTTGAAAGCTGTCTCGCTCGTCTTCGGGCACCTGGCCGTGGTAGTACTTCTGACGCACACCCGCACGTAGGGCGCCGAGGTATTCGGCGCGGCTGATCGACTGATCGCCGACGGTTGCGAATATCGCGCCATGGCCGGCGTCCGGGCTAGAGCTGGTCGGCTCGCGCTCGAGCCGGGTCGATGAAGGGTCCTGGGTTGCCGGCCGAGCCTGGGCGTGGACGCCGGCGGCACCGAGCAGGCCCAGGCCCAGCGCGCAAACGACCAGGAGCGCTGTCGGGCCTGCAGATGGCTTGTTTCGACTCATGATGTCTTCGTCCGCTGTGCTCTCGAGCCCGCTTCGGGTCGCCGTGCCTGCGCGTGTGTCTCGAACCCGGTGCAATGGGCGTACGTGACCGAGCACCGTGTATTCGCACACGGCACGTTGGTTACCGGGGTAGAGGGTTGGTCGGGCGAGGCTTCGAGCGACGACGGTACGAGCGCGGGCCGGTTGGCGCGAGGTGGGGCCGGCGATTCGGCCGGCCCCACGGCGGTCAGGTTCGGGCCTGACCCGGCGCTACTTCACGTGGCAGGCGAGGCAGACCGCGCTACCCGTGTTGTCGATACGCAGGAAGGTGTCGTTGTTGGTATGCGGATCGTGGCAGCTCGCGCATTCCACGGACGGGCCATCGCCGGCGGCGAAGGTCCGCGTGTACAGGATCATGTCGGTCTTCTCGCGGGTGGTGTCGCTGTCGACATCGACGAACCACAGACCGTTGCTCGCGCGGCTCGCGGTCCTGAAGTCGCCGTCGTTGAAGCTGGTCGACAGACAGTCGGCGCCGGCCGCGACGGCGGCATTGGTGCAGCCGCCTCCGGCGTACTCGACACCGACCGGATGGTCGTTCTGCAGGTCCGTACCGATGTTGACGATGTTGTCACCGCCATAGTTGAGCGAGCCGACCGGCGTCGCGCCCAACGCAGGTCCGCTCCAGGTCCCCGCCAGCGTGAAACCGGTGGGATCGAAGTTGCCCGAGCCCGGCGCATTGATCATCACGTTCATTGCCTGCGTGCCATCGTGGCAGGACAGGCAGGCGATTGACACCGACCCGACCTCGAGGACCTCGCCATCCAACGAGGAGGTGCCCAGGCTGTCGTAGGTCGTAAAGGTGCCGGCGTCCGGCAGCACACGGTTCCAAAGCGGCGGATTGGCACTGGTATCGCCGCCGTGCGGCGTGTGGCAGAACACGCACAGCTCACCGGTCCCGTCGAAGCTGTTGCTGCCCGTGCCGGTGGTGCCGAGGTTGTGCTTGGTTTCGGCAATCTGCGCGAGTGCCGGACCACTCGCCGCGATGAGCAGCAGACCCGAAATCGCCAGGCCGCCCAGAATTCTTGCTCTCATCCCACGTCCCTCACTACTCGTTTTGGATGTCGACTCCCAGACCTCCGGTCGATGCGGTGATGCCGTGCATGCCCCACATCGGGCGTTGCGGCGGCCACACCGGAGCGGTGGCTGGTCTCACGCTCTGTTGTGATCGATTGCAGCAACATGCGTGCCATGGGCCGGTGATCGCGGAGCGGCGCGTTCAGCCGCTCAATCATGTGAAGTTGGCGCGCTGTAGAGGATTCTCGCGAGTCGACGCTTCCCGATTCCTGGAATCGGCTCCTTCAATCGGGAAGCTGGGCTCTTCGTGTCCAGGCCCTGGGGTCTCAGTCCTGGTGCGCTTGCCGCGTGGTGTCGGCGAAGCGTGCAAAGCGGATTTGCAGATAGTCGGTCACTGCCTGGATCTGGTGCTCGTCGAGGACGGCACGCCAGGCGGGCATCGAGGTGGACTCGATGCCATCGCGAATCGAGCGCAGCAGCATCGCGCGGGTCGGCGGTCGCTCCGGGTGGGGGCGAGAGAAGTCGCCCGGCGGCGGCGACAGGAAGCTACCTATCCAATTCCGGCCGCTACCGTCGGCGGCATGACAGTCAGCGCAGTTGCGCGCGTAGACCTCGCGTCCCACGGCGAGCGAGCCAGTGCCGTGAGCACCCTCGGCGGGCTCGGCGGCGGTCGGCTGCGGCGGTCGGGCGTGACGCTCGAAGACGATGGTTGCCGGACGGGCTTGGTGATCGTCGTGTTCGACGTAGTTGCCGGGTGGAAACGTGACCGCCTCGTTGCGCCAGACCTCGACGCCACGTGCTTCGGTGACGGGGCCTCGTGAATGGCAGGAGATGCAGCTCGCCAGATAGATCTCACGGCCACGCCGCTGTGTCTCGTCTAGCGATTCCCAGGCGCTGTCCAGCGCCAGCTCGCCGGTTGCGAAGGGCGCCGCGGGAGAGTGTGCAGGCTCGCCCTCCCAGCCGTTGACACGGCTGTGATAGCGAATGTTGGCGGCCTCATCGTGTATGAACGCGCTACGTATGAACGCGACGACCGCCTCGATGTCCGGCTCGTCGAGCAGCCCCGAGAAGCCCTGCATGGCGGTTCCCGGACGTCCCTCGCGGACCGTCGCCAGCATCCGTTCGCGGCTGACGCGATCAGGTTCCTGGGCGTCGTTGCGGATGGCAGTGAAATCCCGTGGTGGCGGCCGCAGGACCGTGGCCGCCACCGTCTTGGCATCGCCCGCATAGCCGTGACAGAAATAACAGCGGGCGTTGTAGACAGCGCGTCCGCGTGAGAGCGTAGGCTCGGTTGTGGACGAGCGCGTGCCGGCGTGATCGCCCGGCGCGCGAGCGGTCTCCGGCGCCGGCCGCGGGTGTGTCTCGTGCGGTGCGCCGTTGACGCCGGTGCCCGCCGCGGTGGCCACCGACAGCGCCAGCAACAGCGCGCACAGCCCGCGCCTGCGATTGGTCACAGCGTATCTGCCCGGTCTCACGAGCGGTCCGCTCACCGGTCCGTGGTGCCGCGCCGCGCTGCCTCGGCGCGCGTCGGGGCAATGAAACTGCGATGCACGTACTCGGCCAGGTCGGCGATGGATTGCGCATCCAGGACCTTCTCCCAGGCCGGCATCTCGGTACGCAAGGTGCCCTTGGCGATAGCCGCGTAAAGATGCGCGCGATCCAGCGACTGCCGGGCCGCCGGATGGGTGAAGTCGCGCGGCTTGGGCAGGATGAAGTAGGCCCTGGGCCCTTGGCCGTTGCCGCGTTCGCCATGGCAGGGCACGCAGTTGATTCGATACAAGGCCGCGCCGCGCGAGGCGTCGCCGCGCAGACCCGACGGAAAGCCATCACCGTCGGTCACGCCGGCCCGGGCACGGGTAGCGTGCTCGTGTGCCCCGTGCGGGTGTCCTGCCGGCGTGCCCGAGCCGTGCGCGTGTGCCGCCGCCGACTGCGCCGGGGCGGCGTCGGCCTCGACCATGAATCGACCGCGAATGAAATCAACTACCGATTCGATCTCGGCGTTGCTGAGCTGGCTGGCGAATCCCGGCATGGCGGTGTCGGCTCGACCATAGGTGGCGGACTGGATCATCCGCTCGCGGTCCAGCTCGCGAGCCGCGGCCGGCGTCGTGAAGTTGCGCGGACGCGTGCTCAGGCTGGTGGTGGCCCAGACCGCGCCCTGCCCGTGATCGCCGTGGCAGACGCTGCAGTTGCGTGCATAGATGCGCGCCCCTTGCGAGTTGCTGCCAGCCTGGCGCATGAAACGCTCACGGATGAAATCCACGACCGCCTGAATCTGGTCGTCACGCAGCTGGCTTCCCCAGCCGGCCATGGCGGTGCCGGGGCGGCCATGACGTACCGAGACGAGCATCCGCTCGCGGTTCAAGGTCTGTGGATCGGCCTCCGTGAAGGCGAGCGGCGGCGGCTGCATGCTGCCGCGGGCGCGGCTGCGACCGTCGCCCTTGTCGCCGTGACAGACCGAGCAATAGTCGTGGTAGAGGTCGGCCGCTGTGGCGTGCGGCGCCCGACTCTGGAGACCGCTCTCTGCCGCGTTCGCCGGTCCGGCGGCGCTGCTCAGGATCGACCATAGCGTCGCAAGCACGGCCCCGTGCAGAAGAGCGCGCGTCGCAGCCGTGTTCGTGCCGAACCTGGCTCGGCCGCCGCGACGGGAGGCGCAATGAAGTTGTGTCGTGGTCATGTCCGCGCTGCATGCAAACGTCCTGCCAGTGGTCGACCGGGCCCTCGCGGTACGGATCGGGGGCAGTCGGGGGTGCCGAGGCGAGCTGCCCGTCGTGGCATTCATCCGTCGCTGTATTCGAGTGCGGCATGTCAATTGCCGGCATGTCA
>JAGRHX010000876.1 GCA_020444775.1 Gammaproteobacteria bacterium | reverse complement strand
GTGAAGAACCTGTTCATCGTCGACGGCAGCATCTTCGTCACCAGCGCCGGTGTGAACCCGACCAACACCATCCAGGCGCTGGCCCTGTACGTGGCCGACCAGATGAAGAGCCGGCTGGCGAACCTGTTCGATTGATCGGACGCGCCCAGCCGTGTTCCCGCAGCCCGAAGACATGAGCTTGAAGACATGAGCCTGAATGACGCGCAAACGCTGACTCTCTCACTGCTCGCCGATCAGGTGGTGCCACCGAGCGAGGCCCATGGCGTGCCGGGCGCGGGCGATCCGGCCATCGTCGCGGCGATCATCGGTGATGCAGGTCCGCGTCTGCCACGCCTGGCGCGGGCCCTGGCGCAGCTCGACGAGCTGGCCATCACCGCGCACGGCGTACCGTTCGCCGAGCTGGCTGCCGATCAACGTGAGCCGGTGGCGCTCGCCTTTCGCGAGACGCACACGGCCAGCGCGGGGCTTGTCGAGACCCTGACCACGCAGTGCTACTACCGCGACGACCGGGTGATGGTCTCGCTGGGGCTGGAGGCGCGGGCACCGCACCCGAGCGGCTACGAGGTCGAGCAGGGTGATTGGTCGCTGCTCGATCCGGTGCGGAACCGTTCGGCCCTATATCGCAAGGCCTGAGGGCGTCCTCAGACGCGCTGTCGCTTCACCGGTGGCACCCAGATGTGCCGCTCGCCGCGGCGGGTCTGGCTGATGTCGCCTTTGGTGACGATCGCCACGTCGGTGTGACCGAAGCCTTGGGTGTAGTCGAGCACCGAGATGACCTCGGGCACCACCTCGATGAGCGCAAAGTCGCCGGGCTCGGCCAGCTCGATATCACCCACGGCCGGGAAGCGTTCCAGCATCAGCGCGCCGATGCGCTCGATGTCCTCGCCGGCGTGCAGCTCGTGGGCCCGGGCGCTCATCGACAGCCCCTGGATCTCGGCCCAGCTCGTGTAGGGCGCGGTCAGCGTCACCGACACGCGCCCGTCGCGACGCAGGTTGGCGAGCTTCTGGCTATGGGTACCACAGCCGAAGTACAGGCTCAGGCCATCGTGCACGAACGACACGGTGGTGTTCTGCGGATAGCCATCCGGACGGTTGGTGGCGATGGCCATGTCGCGGGTGGCCTGCAGTATCTTCAGGATCTTCTCGCGCAGCTCGACTTGCATGGATGACGCTCCACGGCGGACTCGGGATTGGCACAGCCTGCATCGAACGGGCGCGCGGGTCTTGACCACGGTCAAGCGGCTGGGTCTGAATGCCCGGGCGGTCCGCCCCCGATCGCCCATCTTTAGAACCAGCACGAGGATTGCCGATCGTGAGCAGTGCCACCGACGACATCACCCGCAAGCTGAGCGAGCGCATCACGGCCATCGGTTTCGATGACCTGGGCGAGACCGCGCTGGAACGCGCCCGCCAGCTGTTCCTGGACGGCATCGCGGTGGCTTTGGCCGGCACCGTGCAGGAGGCGCCGCCGGGGATGCTCGCCGCGCACGTCAAGGCCATGGGTGGCACGCCCAGCTCGAGCGTCATCGGCTTCGGCTTCAAGACCAGCCCCACCCAGGCGGCCTATGTGAACGGCGGCTCCATGCACGTGCTCGATTTCGAGCCGATGTGGAGCCCGGCCAATCACCAGCTCTCCACCCAGCTGCCGGCCGCCCTGGCCCTGGCCGAGCATCACGGCGGCGGCGGCCGCGAGATCGCCACCGCGATGGTCAAGGGCATCGAGATCATGGGCTGGATCCGCGAGGCCTCGCAGCAGTTCCAGGCCAGCCAGCTGCTGTTTCATCCGCCCGGTCTGGTCGGTGCCTTCGGCTCGGCGGTGGCCGCCGCGCACATGCTGGGTCTGGACGCGACGCAGCTCAATCATGCGCTCGGTATCGCCGGCTCGCGCACCGGCAGCGTGCTGGCCAACGCTGGCACCCACACCAAGTGCACGCATTGCGGACTGGCCTGCGCGAACGGCCTGGACGCGGCGATGCTGGCGGCGCTGGGCTTCGAGGGTAACACCGAGATCTTCGAGAATCCGCGCGGCTACGTCGCGGCCAACTATGGGCTCGACACCTTCCGTTTCGAGCTGCTGGAACGCTACGGTCCGCCGTTCCGAGTGGTGGAGCCCGGTTATTCGCTCAAGATGTTTCCCAGCCAGTTCGGCACCCACTTCGTCATCACCGCGGGTCTCAGCCTGCACCCGCAGATTCCGGATCCCGAGCGCATCCGTGCCATACGCATCGTCGGGCCGGTGATGCAGTACGTGAACCGGCCGCAGCCGGAGTCCGGGCTCGCCGGCAAGTTCAGCTTCCAGTACACCGCGCTGTGCGCGCTGCTCGATGGCAAGGTGGTGATGGACAGCTTCGAGGACGAGCATCGCTTCAGCGCGCGCATGCAGGCGGCGCTGGACAAGGTCACGGTGGAGATGCGTGAGGACATCCCCGGGAACTTCGAGGACATGTACGTGGAGATGAGCGTCGAGCTGGACGACGGCCGCACCCTGCACACCCGTTGCGATGGTCCGCGTGGCAAATGGGGCACGCCGCCGATCCCGGTGGAGGAGCATCTGACCAAGGTGCGCGACTGTCTGGCGTTGAAGCTCGGCGCGCGTGACATCGATCGGGTCATCGAGCTGGGGCTGAATCTGCAGTCGATGAGCAACGCCGAGGTGCGTGAGCTGATGGGCATCCTGGCCTGCTGAGGGGGGCGCTGGCATGATTCGGGGCGTATTCGCTTCGAAACGATCCTGCTCCAGTACTGATGCCGACCTGCAAGATCTTCATCAGCCACAGCACCAAGACCGAGCCGAACCTGCGGCTGCTCGGTGAGCTCGTCGATGCCATCGCCGATCGTGTCATCGAGCACGCCGGTGATCGGCTGTCCTTGCGCACGGTCTACGACCGCGCCGATCTGGTCGCCGGCGATGCCTGGTACGAGCGTATCTCGCAGTGGATGGCGGAGTGTCATGTCGCGGTGATCCTGTTCTCAGAGGCCGCGCTGTTCGACTCCGACTGGGTGCGCCGCGAGGCCGCGGTGCTGACCTGGCGGCGCGAGCTGCAAAAGGAGTTCGTGCTGCTGCCGGTGCTGCTCGGCGAGGTGCGCGCCGAGGCGCTGGAGCAGGGGATCTACGGTGTGATGCGGGTTGCTGCCAACCAGTGCATCGTCTGCGACGGTGATGCCGGGGCGCTCGCCGATGCGATCGTCACCGCGTTGACCGCGCGGCTCGAGGACTTCGCCGCGTGCCAGGCCTTCAAGGCCGAGCATGCCAGCTTCGAGCCGATCGAGGGCCATGTGTGTGATGCCCTTGCCGGCGAGCTCACGCCGCGACAGCTCGACACGGGCGCGGAGCGGATGGGCGGCGTGCCCTTGAACTGGCCGCTGGACGTGGCACGGCGCGACGCCCTGCGGCTGAGCCGCGAGCTGCTGAAGGATCCCGGCCGCACCTTGTCGCGACTCGGCGCGCTTGCCGGTGAGTTGCCCGCCCTGGAGCGGGACGTGTCGCAGCGGCTGTTCCAGCATCTGCGTGAGCTGCTGATGTCGTTCTGGGTGCCGGCGGACACCGCGGCTCGGGTGCATACGGCGCGCCTCGGCGCACGGGTGCTGGTCTGCAACGGTCGGTATCTGACCGAGCAGACGCCGGACCCCGAGCTCAACGGCTTTACCTCGCACTGTCTGCTCAGCCGCGCCTGGCCGCTGGCGCGTAGCTGGCGCAAGATCGTACTCGCCCGCTGTGACGATCTGGACAGCGTGCACGCGGAGATCCTCTCGCATTTCTCGGCCTGCCGACGCAAGCGCACCCTCGAGGACAAGCTCGCCTATGTGCGTGACTGTGGCCTGCAGATCGTCATCGTGCTGCCGGCGGCGGTGCTGCCGGGGCAGGGCGGCGACCATCTGCTCGGCGAGCTGTTGCGTCGCTACGAGCGTGCCTTGTTCCTGATCGACTGCGGTGAGCGACTCGTGCAGGTCGAGGACGATACGCTGGTGTCTCTGGACCCGCCCATCGACCCGCACGTCGAGGAAGCCCAGTACGATGCCTACGACACCATCAGCGACGTCGCGCTGCGCGCGTGACCGAGCCCGAGGAGGACGGTGTGGACTACCGACCAAAGCGATTCCCGCTGCCTGAAGACGGTATCTACCCGGGCGATGAGGGCCTGGGGCTCGACGCCTATGTGTTCGACGACAACATCGCGCTCTGCGTGGACGTCGC
>JAGRHX010000875.1 GCA_020444775.1 Gammaproteobacteria bacterium | reverse complement strand
CGGCTTCAAGAACAGCTCGATCGCCAACACCTACTCGGCGGTCTATCTGGCCCTGTCCGCCTTCTTCGACGTGAGCATTCCACGCAACGAGGGTACCTACCGGAGCGTGCGCATCATTGCCCCCGAGGGCAGCATCGTGAACGCGCGTCCGCCAGCGCCGATGACCATGAACACGGTGTTCGTCGCTCACGAGATCGTGCACGCGCTGTGGCGGGCCCTGGCCCAGGCCGACCCGGCGCGCGCCTGTGCCGGCTGGGGCAAGACCATGCACGGCCACGTCGCCGGTCACAAGGCCGATGGCTCGACCTGGGTGATGTACCAATGGCACGCGATGGGCACCCCCGGCGCGACCGCGGAGCGCGACGGCTTCGCCCAGATGGGGCACCTGATAACCCTTGGCGGACTGGACCTGCCGAACCTGGAGTTTCACGAGCAGATGTATCCGGTGCGTTATCTGCGCCACGAGATGCGTAGCGACGCGGCCGGCGCCGGTGCGCGACGCGGCGGCAGTGGTGTGATCTACGAGGCCGACGTGCTGGAGCCTTGCATCTGGTCGTTCCGCGCCGAAGGACTGGACACGCCCAGTGGCTATGGCATCTGTGGTGGTCGCGATGGCGCGGTCGGCCTGGAATGGGTGCGTCCGCACGACGCGGTCGCCGACGGTGGCGAGTTCATACCACCAAAATATGGTGTGCGCCGGCTCGGTCCGGCGCGGATGATTGCGCACACGCCGGGTGGCGGCGGCTGGGGTGATCCACTCGATCGAGACCCGCAGCTGGTGCTGCGCGACGTCCGTGATGGTGTGCTCTCGGTGCAGGCGGCGCTGCGTGATTATGCGGTGGTGCTGGGCGGCGACGATCGGAGCGTCGATGTGGCCGCGACCGGCGCCGCGCGCCGAGCCCGGCGAGACGTCGCGGGCGGGGAACGATAGCCCGAGTGAGCGGACAACCACAGCTCGATTATCCAGCGGGGCGCAAGGCGATCATCGCCTTTGCGGGGATTGCAGGCTCGGTGGCAATGGTGCTGTCGGCGACCATCGCCAATGTCGCCATACCCAGCGTCATGGGTGCGTTTGGCGTCGGCCAGGACCAGGCGCAATGGGCGGCCACGGCGTTCATCGCCACGATGGTGGTCAGTCAGCTGTTGAGCGCCTGGTTCTCGACCGCGTTGGGGATGCGGCTGGCCTTCCTGATCCTCAATGCCACCTTCCTGGTCGGTGCGTTGATCTGCGTGGTCACGCCGAATCTGGACGTCTTGATCTTCGGTCGGGTGCTGCAGGGCTTTGCCGCCGGTTCCGTGCAGCCGATGGTGATGGTGCTGATCTTCAGGCTGTTTCCGGCCGAGCAACGTGGCTTCGCCATGGGGCTGTACAGCATGGGCATCATGATCGCGCCGACGCTCGGACCGATGGTGGGGGGCTTCGTGATCGATGCGTTGAGCTGGCGCGAGGTGTTCCTGGTTCCGGTGCCGGTGTGTCTGCTGTCGATGCTGCTCGGTCTGATGTTCCTGCCTGCCGGCGGCGGCAGCGCCCGCTGGCCCGGATTCGACTGGCTGAGCTTTGCCCTGTTGTGCGCGAGCATCTTCATGCTGCTGGCCGCCGGCGCCAACGGGCAACGCTGGGGGTGGTTGTCCGACACGCTGGTCACGATCGCCACGCTCGGCCTGCTCAGCGGCGTGCTGTTCGTCTGGCGTCAGCTCGTCTCCAGCGCGCCGATCCTGGACATGTCGTTGTTTCGCATCCCGCAGTTCGCGGCGGCCGTGTTCCTGGCCCTGGTGTTCGGCTTCGGTAACTTCGCCTCCAGCTACCTGATGCCGGTGTACGTGCAGGAGGTGCAAGGCTTCCCACCGAGTCTCGCTGGCACCATGCTGGTTCCGGCCGGCCTGTTGATGATGGTCGGCTCGCCGCTGTTCGGTCGCTTGACCGACAGCTATCCCGGACACCTGATGGTGATGCTGGGTCTGATCCTGTTCTCGCTGGGCAACTGGCTGCTGAGCGAGACGGATGTCAACACCTCCTTCCTGACCTTCGTGCTGTTGGTGTGTCTGGCCCGCTCGGGCATGTCGCTCATCAACCCGGCGCTCAGCGCCGCGGCCCTGGGCGCGTTGACCGCCGAGCAGCTCACCCGCGGCTCCGGCACCATAAATTTCTGCCGTCAGTTCGGCGGCGCGGTCGGTATCACCAGCATCGTCGTGTTCATGGAGCGTCGCACCCAGTTCCATGGCGATGCGCTGGCCGCGACCCAGACCGCCGACAACGTGGCGAGCGCCGAGCTGCTCGAACGAGTCCGCTCGTTGATGGGGGAGGGCGGTGTCGTCGAGCCGCAACGTGCGGCCGCCGCGCTGCACTATCTGGGTCAGGTGGTCGAGGCGCAGGCTACGACAATGGGCTTCAAGGATGGCTTCATGGCCCTGGTGGTGGTGTTCGTGCTGGCCCTGTTCCCGGCCTGGTTGCTCGGTGCGGTGCGCCGACGTAGCGCGGGCCAGGCGGGCCGCGTGTCGACCCGCCGCTGACCGGTCACCCGTTGACGCGGCTCAATCGCCGACCGCCCCTCGGGCTTCGATGTACTCGCGGTCGAGCTCCGACAGCGGGACCCCTTCGAAGGCGGCCTCGAAGGCTCGCAGCCGTTTGTGGATCGACATCAGCTCGATGATCGTGGTCCACGAGTTGACCAGGAACTGGAACGAGTTCGAGACCTGGCTGAAGGCGGTCAAGACCTGCTGGAGGATACCGAAGGTGATGTTCCCCGCCGCAATGGTCGGCACCAGGATGATATAGGCGAAGATGTTGTCGGCCTGGATGTACAGGCCGCGAAAGACATTGAAATACATGTAGTGGAAGTACAGCCGAAAGTAGTTGCGACGCACCGCTTGGAACAGCTCCGCAACCTGCATGGGCTGTGCCCGGGTCGCATCGTCCTCACCGTACACCAGCTCCTTGCGGTAGGCCGCCTCGACCCTTTGATTGCGAAAGTTCAGACCCGGCAGCTTGATGCCGACCACGGCCAGCAGCGCCGTGCCGAACAGTGACCAGAACAGCGAGGCGTAGAACAGCGGCGCCGGGATGTTGCCGACGATCGGCAGCTCGGTGACGTGCTCGGACAGTACGAACAGTACCGGCAGGAAGGCGATCAAGGTCATCACCGAGTCCACGATCGATACGCCAAGGTCTTCCATGATGTTCGCAAAGCGCATGGTGTCCTCCTGCACCCGCTGCGCCGCGCCCTCGATGTGGCGCACCTCGGGCCAGCGCGCCATGTAGTAGTGGTTCATGGCGGTGCGCCAGCGAAACACGTAGTGGCTGACGAAGAAGCGGGTAACAACGAACACCACCATCCACAGCAATGCGATCTCGGCGAAGATGGCAAGCAGCCCATACAGCTCGCCGGTGCTGACCTTCGAGCCTCCGGACAGCGCGTTCTGCACGGCGTCGAAGAACGGTCGCCGCCAGTTGTTGATGGCGACCGAGACCTGCACGTTGAAGTAGGTCGTGAACAGGATCAGCGCAGAGCCGAGTATCGACCACCATTGCCAGGGATGTGGCGAGTACCAGAACCAGAAGCCGGCGAAGGTCGCGACGAAGAAGCCGAAGTAGAGGTAGAACCAGAGGAACTGTGGGGTCACGAAATGACCCAGCCCGAGCACCGGATCGCTGCCGGGCGGGGCGATCGGAAAGCCCAGCCCGGCGCCGAGCGAAGCGCCGAACAGATACCAGCAGGCGATCGAGACCGCGCTCCAGCCGAGCGCGGCGAACAGGAACAGCCTTGGCAGTGGGAAGAAGGATCGGAACACGGGCAGCGCCTCCGCGGCTGTCGTCGAATCGGGTTGCGAATCTATAGCCGCGTCGGGCGCCGGAGGGAATTACCGGTTCGTGACTGAGCGATCATGATGCCGGCGGCGGCGTCGCCAGGTGGTCGCGGTCGCGCAGTCAGCGCCCGGTGTCTATCGGCTGAACGGGGGGGCCGTTGGCGACGAGGTCGTGAATCAGCTCGGCCAGCCGTCTTGGCGCGAATCGCTCCTTTGAGGCACGCAGTTCGTCGACTGGCCACCAACGGAAGGATTCGAACCAGTCGCGCTCGGTCTCGTGTGGCATGTTGTGGGCGCTGGCCTTGAAGCGTTCGCAATGCACGAGGAAGTAGCGCTCGTGTTGTTCGTAGTCCAGACCATCGAGGACGTAGGGCACTTGCCGACGCCAGACCTCCTGGCCAATCGGCAGATCGTCACGGCCGAGCTCCTCGCGCAGCTCGCGACGCAGGCCCTCGAGCACGTCCTCGCCTGCATTAAGGCCGCCGCCCGGGGTCAGCCAGACCGGACCGCGCGGCATCCTCAGCCGCATCAACAACAGCTCACCCGCGGGGGTCAGGATCAGCGCCCGTGCCGCAGGGCGTATGCGTACCAGCTCTTGCATTCGAAAGTTTCGGGCGAAGATTCCGGGCCGAGATTCCAGGTGGATGGGGTGCGCCGGCGCCTACGGCTCACTGCAGCGCTGGCATCACCTCGGTGGCGATCAGGCGAATGCTCTCGAGCTCCTGCGCTTCGCTGAGCATACCGCCGGCATTGGTTTCCATGACCACGCCGTCGATGCCGAGCTCGCTCTGCCAGTGGCGGAGTCGCTCGACCATCGCATCCGGGGATCCAAAACAGACCCGGCTGTCGAGTATGTCCTGATATGACAGGGCGGCCAGCTGGGCCGAGATTCGAGCACGGTTGTCATCGCCCTGACCACTGCGTGCACCCTGTCCGGCGGACAGCCGCGCCTGACGGGAGAAGTAGTGCACGATGGACTCGCGGGGCTGTTCCAGCGCCTCGCGCTGACTGGTCGCCGCGAACACCGGCACCCGCAGGAACACGCTGCTCGGCGCCTCATGGCCCACCTCGTCCCAGACCCGACGATAGGTCCGGATGTTCTGGGCGAGCGCCTCCAGGCCGTCGCCGCGCAGGCCGACGAACAGCGGCAGGCCGGTTCGGGCGACCTTGTCGAAAGTCGGCGTGGAGCTCGCCGCCATGCGCATCGGTGGCCCGGGCCGCTGCAGTGGCCGCGGCACCAGCAGGGCGTCATTGACCCGGTAGTAGCGACCGTCGTAGGAGAACCGTTCGCCGGCGAAGGCCAGCTTCAGGATCTCCAGTGCCTCGTCGAAGCGTGCCTGACTCTGTGCGTAGTCCACGCAGTAGGCGTCGTAGGCGCGCGCGAAGCCGCTGCGACCGATGCCGAAATCCAGACGACCGCCCGAGATCTGGTCGAGCGTCGCGATCTCCTCGGCGGTGCGTAGCGGGTTGGCCAATGGCAGCACGTAGACGGCAAGGCCGATGCGGATTCGCCGGGTGGCGGCGGCAATCGCCGCCGCCGTGACCACCGGGGAGGACAGCACCGAGCGATCCGGCATGAAATGGAACTCGGACAGCCAGACGCTGTGAAGGCCCAGATCCTCGCAGTGCCGCGCCAGCGCGAAGCCCTGCTCGAACGCCTGTGCCGCGCCGGCACCATCGCGAAAAGTGAACTCTGCAAAGGCTCCGAAGTGCATGACCCGGCCCCCTCTGGCGCTACGCCACCCGGACAACGGACCGGGCTAGCGTAGTGCATCGTGCCACGGATGTCGTTCCTGATTTCAGACGAGGGGACACCGTGGGCCTGACAGCCGGTGCCGGCGGGCCCACGGGATGTTGCTCAGACCACCTTCACCTTCAACTCGGCGACGCCTTCCACGCAACCGCGCATCTGGTCGCCACGTTGAATCGCTCCGACCCCGGACGGGGTGCCACTGAAGATCAGATCGCCGGCCGACAGCGTGAACAGCTCGGACAGATAGGCGATGGTCTCGGGGACCTTCCAGATCATCTGGTTGA
>JAGRHX010000874.1 GCA_020444775.1 Gammaproteobacteria bacterium | reverse complement strand
CGAATGCGCAGGCACTGACCGCGACGGCGAACAGCACGAACTATCTGGATCTGCAGGCCACGGCCACCCCGGCCATGTCGCCCGCAGCCCTGAAACGCGACATCGGCGGCGGCATCGACGTTCCGTTGCTGGCCCAGGTCGTGGCCGACTTCGCCGGGGGCACTTCGGTCGAGGTGCAGATCCAGGTCGATGACAACTCGGCCTTTTCCTCGCCAAAGACCGTGGGCTCGTCGGGCGCGATTGTGGTTGCGAAGCTGAAGGCTGGTTACAAGTTCCCGCTGCCCATCATCCCCTTCGGGGCCGATGAGCGCTATATGCGCCTGCGCTACGTGGTCGTCGGCACGCCGACCGCCGGCGCAGTCACGGCCGGCATCGTGCCGGGGATCCAGACGAATGGCTGAGAATGGTGAAATCTGGGCCGTGGCCACGCGCCGCGGTCAAACCCCCGATCGGCTCTGGCATACGCCGGAAAGCGGGCCTTTCCAGATTGATCCTTCTCTGTTCTCGTCGCGCTGGATGCGCAAGGCCACTAAGGCCGATCTGACCGACGCCATGGTCGAGGATGGCGAGGCAGATCAGGCGGCGGTGACCGGCTCGGCAAAGGCCATGAACGACATGACCGATGATGAGCTGGCCGCGCATTACGAGGCCGTCATGGGTGAAAAGCCCCACGGTCGCGCCAAGCGTGAAACCCTGATCGAGCGGATCACGGAAAAGCTGAACGACGATTGAGGGCGGGCGGCTTTGGCCGCCCCCTTCGCAACCCGGAACTTCTCACATTTGAGGCCCGCGCCATGCAATCCGCCATCGCCATCTGCAACGTCGCCCTTTCGACCCATCTTGGCGCGGCCACGATCAGGGCGCTGGAAGGCCCATCCCCGGAAGCCGAGGCCTGCAACCTGCATTATGACCGGGTGCGCCGCTCTCTGCTGCAGCGGTTCCCATGGTATTGGGCCAGCCGCCGCGAGGTTCTGGTCGAGGAAACCCTGAACGATCGCGCGGGGGCATGGGCGCACAAATATGCCCGTCCCGCGCATCTGGTCGCTATCCGCTGGGTCAACCATCCAGCCGCGGCGCGCATGTCACTGGAAGCCGGGCGGTCACCGGACAGCCTGCGCGAACTGACGGCCACCGCCATCTATTCCGACATGGCCGACGCCGTGATCGAATACACCCGAGACGAGACCGATCCCACGCTGTTCCCGCCTGCCTTCGCGGATGCTCTTGCGGCCTCGATCGGCGCCGCGATTGCGATGGCTATCACCAAGGATGTGGCGAAGAAAAAGGACGCGGAACAGGCGGCGGCGCTGCTTTTGGATCAGGCCATGGCTATGGATTACAATGAGCGGCCTGCAGTCGAGCAGCGGCATATCCCGCCTAACCTTGCCGTGCGGGGGATCGTCTGATGCCAGCCGCTAGGTTTCAACCTTCTTTCGGCGCGGGCGTCCTTGGCCCGGCGATCTGGGGTCGCATTGATCTTGCGAAATACGACACTGGGCTGCGCAAGGGGCGCAATGTCTTCATCCACACGCATGGCGGCGTCAGCAACCGGCCCGGCCTGCGGTTTGTCTGCGAGGTCATGGACAGCACCAAGCGGCACCGCCTGATCCCGTTCACGCGCGAGACCGACGACACGGCGGTCCTGATCTTCGGCTCCAATGCGATGGGGGTGATCAAGAACGGTGCCCGTGTGCAGTCCGGTGGCGTCGATTATGTTCTGACGACGCCCTACGGCGACACGGGATCGCTGAGGTTTGATTACGTCCAGTCCATCGACGTGCTGTTCCTTGCTCACCGGAATCACCCCCCCCGCAAGCTGTCCCGCCTCGCGGATGACGACTGGTCGATCTCAACGATGACGATCAACCCTCAGACCCCCTCGCCTACGATCAACAGCGTGACGCCGCGCAACTCCGGCAGCGAGACCTATCGCTACAAGGTGACGGCCATTGTCGATGGCGTGGAGAGCTTCGCCTCGGCGGGTGTGGCGACGACCACCGCGCAGATGCTGAACGAGGCCGGGGCCTACAACACGATTGCCTTCACCGCAGTGACCGGCGCAACGGAATACCGTGTCTATCGCATGCGAAACGGCATCGCGGGTTACATCGGGTTCACCGACAACACGTCCTTCAAAGACGACAACATCTCGCCCGATACGACCGTCACCCCGCCGGTTCAGGCCAACCTGTTCAGCGGATCGGGGAACTATCCCTCGGTGGTCTCCATCTATCAGCAGCGGCTGGCCTTCGGTGCATCGGTAAATCAGCCGGAAACGATCTGGATGTCGCGGATCGGGGATTACTTCAACTTCACCCGGTCGCAGAATTTCATCGGGTCTGATCGTGCCGAGTTCAATCTGTCAGGCGAGCAGCTGAACCGCGTCCGGTCGATGCTGCAACTACGCGAGTTGCTGGTTTTCACCTCGGCGGGCGAGTTCAGCGTGACCGGCCCGGATGGCGGATTTGATGCGACCAACCCGATCGTGACTCAATACGGCTATGTCGGATCGTCGCGGGTCAAGCCGCTGGTGGCCGATGACACGGCGCTGTTCATCGACCGATCGGGGCGCAACGTGCGCGATCTGCGCTATGCCTATGAAAGCGACGGCTACAGCGGGAACGATCTGACCATCTTCGCCAGCCACTTCTTCGAGGGGCGCCGGATCGTGGATTGGGCGATGGCGAAGAATCCGTTTTCGCTGATCTGGGTGGTGCTGGACAACGGCAAGCTGCTGGCGCTGACATACAAGCGTGAGCATCAGGTCTGGGCATGGACCGAGATGGAGATTGACGGCGCTGTCGAAAGCGTGGCCTGCGTCACGGAAGGCAATGCCGATGCAACCTACCTGATCGTCCGGCGCACGGTGAACGGATCGCAGCGGCGCTATGTCGAGCGGTTCGACGATCGGACGTTCAGCACAGCGGCCCAGGCCTACTTCGTGGATTGCGGCATCACCTATCAGGGCACAGCAACGGCGACGATCTCGGGGCTTGATCATCTGGAAGGTCGCGAAGTCGTGGCGCTGGCCGATGGCGATGTGGTGGCTGGGCTGACGGTCACCGGGGGCGCGGTGACGCTGCCATTTCCGGCGAGCTTGGTCCATGTCGGCTTGCCGTATACCGCAGAAATTGAAAGCCTTCCGCCCGCGATCCAGTTCGATGATGTCGGCGCCAGCCGGGGGCGTCCGCATTCTGTCAGCAAGATCCGGGTCCAGATGGAGAAGACGCGCGGCATCAAGGTCGTGGTCGATGGCACGCGCGAGAACGAGCTTGTGCAGACCGGTGGCGTTCTGTCGAAGGCGATCCCGCTGTGGACGGGGATGCACGATCTGACATCGCCGCCGCATTGGAACAAGGACGGGACTGTCACGATCCGTCAGGACTATCCCCTGCCGATGACGATCCTTGGCCTTTCGCCGGAGTTGAGCATTGGCCGCGGTTGATCTGAGGCCTATCACGCGAGCGGTGATCGAGGATCTGATACCGCGCCTTCGCCCGCTTGATCGTCTGGAACTGGACTGCATGACGCCGGGCGATCCCGCTGATCGGCTTGCCGAGATGGTCGCCCGGGCGCGAAGATCCCGCGCGGCATATATGGGCGGGGATCTGGTCTGTATCTTCGGGGTCAGCGCGGCGTCTCTGGCCGCCGATGTGGGTTGCCCGTGGGCGTTGATCACGCGGGCGGTCGATCGGCCGGACGTGCGGCGGGAACTGGTGGCGGACTCGCGCGTGGCGCTGGAATGGGTCGGCCAGGACTTTCGTCGCCTCTGGAATTACGTCGCAGCCGAGAACGTCACGGCGATCCGCTGGCTCAAATGGATGGGGTTCAGCTTCGGCGGGCAAGAGGTGGTTCTGCAGGGCCATAGGTTCCTGCATTTTGAGAAGGAAACGGGCTGATGTGTGTGGCGCCAATGGCAATTCTACCCGGCCTTGCATCGGCTGGTTCGGGTGGCGGCATCCTCGGCGGGCTTTCGGGGCTGATGCAAGGCTTCGGCGGCTGGGGCACGGCACTGACGGCGGCGTCCGGGGCGGTCTCCGCCTATTCTGCGGTTCAGCAGGGCAACGCTGCTCAAGCCGCAGCAGAGGCAACGGCCAAGCAGCAGGATGCAGCGGCCAAGGATTCACTGCGTCGGGGTGAGGATGAGGCCGAGCAACGGCGCCGGCAGGGCGCGGCGATCCTGGCGCAGCAACGCGTCGCGATGGCGGCCAATGGCATCGACACCAGTGCGGCATCCGCGATCGAGCAGCTGGACAGCACCAAGGGCGCGATCGAGGATGACGCATTCGCCATCCGTAAGAACGCAACGCAACAGGCGGGCGTCTATTCACAGCAGGCGGCCAACAGCCGCGCCGAGGGTGCAAATGCCCGGTCGGCTGGCATGTGGGGCGCGGCTGGCACGCTGCTGACCACGGGGGCAAAGGTCGGGCCGAAGTATTCGGAATGGGCGCGGTCGCGCACCACATCGGCGGGGTATGCGTGATGGCGATGCGCGTTCCGGGATATGAGCGGCGCGAGGTCGTTCAGGTTCAGCAGCCGGTCGGGGTGACCCCTCGGCAAAGCGGCGTCGGGCAGGTTGCGCAGGGCTTGGCGAATGTCGGTGCGATGTTCGACCAATGGCAGGCGGATGTCGATCAGGCGGACGCCAAGCGGGCGGATAGCGCCTATTCTGATCTGGTCCGCAAGACGCTTTACGAGGACGGGACCGGGTATCTTTACGCCCAAGGCGGCGATGCCCTGTCGCGGCGCAAGGCGGCGGCGGATACGCTGCAGAAGGCCTTTGATGACACATTGGGCGGGCTGTCTCCGGCGGCGCGGGAAATGGCGCAGTCCTCGATGGAAAGCCGCCGCCAGTCTGCGCTGACCAGCGTTGACCGGCACGCGGGCGGTGAGCGGATCACCTATGCCAACACGCAGGCCAATGCGCGGATGAAATCGGCAATTGACGATGCGATCATCGACCCGGCCAATATCGGCTGATCCCTGAGCATC
>JAGRHX010000873.1 GCA_020444775.1 Gammaproteobacteria bacterium | reverse complement strand
GCTGATGAAGCCGCCGAGGAAGGCGCCGACGATGCCGAGCAGCATGGTGATGAACAAGCCGCCCGGATCCTTGCCGGGCACCAGCGCCTTGGCCAGCGCGCCACAGATCACCCCCATGATCAGCCAATAGATCCAGCTCATCGACGTCCTCGCTGTTGAATTCGTGACCGGCACGGCCCGTGCCTGCTGTCATGGTAGCTCGAAGCCCCACGGCCCGCTGCCGGACAGGGTTCCGGGATGGACTGATATCGAGATTGGGCCGTAAGCCGCCGATGCAAGGCTGGTGCTGGAAAGCGACGGACACGGGCACGCTCGCCGCGTGGCGGCTTTGCCCTACAATAAGCCGGGCAACGGGCCAACTCGAGGAAGCAAGCATGCGCTGGGTACGTTTTCAACACCAAGGCGCCGTCTCGTACGGCATCGTCGAAGCCGAGGACCGCATCGAGAAGGTCGAGGGCGACCTCTTCGGCGAGCACCGGCGCACCGGCAACAAGGTGGCGATGAGCGAGGTCAAGCTGCTCGTGCCCTTCGAGCCCCGCACCTTCTACGCCGCCGGTCTCAACTACAAGGTGCACGTCACCGAGGCCGCGCACATGCTCGGCAAGGAGCCGGACTTCCCGCCCAAGCCGGACATCGGCTATCGCGCCAACAACGCCCTGATCGCCCACGACGAGAACGTGGTGATCCCGGCCGACGCCACCGAGAAGGTGCAGTTCGAGGGCGAGCTGGTGGTGGTGGTGGGCAAGACCGCCAAGCATCTGTCCGAGGCCGATGCGCTGTCCTGCGTGTTCGGCTACACCATCGGCAACGACGTCAGCGAGCGCACCTGGCAGCGCGGCGACCGCACCCTGTGGCGGGCCAAGAACACCGACACCTTCAAGCCGATGGGGCCGTGGATCGACACCGACGTGCGGCTCGACGATCTGCACACCACGGTGCGGGTCAACGGCAAGCCCGAGGTGGAGTTCGCGACCAACGACATGCTGTTCGGAGTCGAAACCTACATCGCGGCGATGACCCGCTACGTCACCCTGTATCCGGGCGACATGATCTGGATGGGCACCGACGGCAGCTCGCCGAACCTCAAGCACGGTGACGTGGTCGAGGTCGACATCAAGACCCTCGGCACGCTGCGCAACAAATTCGTCCGCGAAGGCCAGTAGGCCCGTCCGGGAGCCGGCTAAGACCCGTCATGCATATCCATCTGGAGCCGGTCGGCGGTATCGCCGGCGACATGTTCTGCGCGGCCATGCTGGATGCCTTTCCGCATCTGGAGGCCGAGCTGATGAGCGCGCTGGACGCGGCCGGACTCCTGGAGCGGGTCGAGATCGCGCTGTGGCCGTTTCGAGACCATGCCTTGAGCGGCCGGCGCTTCGAGGTGCGTCTGGCCGGCGAGGACGACCACGCGCATCGAAGCTACCCCGAGCTGTGCGCGATCGTCGAGCAGACATCGCTGGACGAGGCGGTCAAACGCACGGTGCTCGGCATGTTCGAGCGGCTCGCGGTGGCCGAGAGCCGCGCCCACGGCATCGCCCCGGAAGAGGTGCATTTCCACGAGGTCGGCGGCTGGGACTCGATTATCGACGTGACCTGTGCCGCCTGGCTGGTGCAACGTCTGCAGCCGGTGAGCTTCAGCGTTGCCGCGATCCCGATCGGCAGCGGCCGGATCCGCACCGCGCACGGGGTATTGCCGGTGCCGGCCCCGGCCAGCGTCAGCCTGCTCGAAGGCCTGCCGGTGTTCGACGACGGCATCCCCGGTGAGCGGGTCACGCCGACCGGCGCCGCGATCCTGCAGGCGCTCGAGCCGACGCCGCTGACCGGGCGCGCGGCGATGCTGCTGCGCGGTCATGGCATCGGCTTTGGCAGCAAGCGCATGCCCGACATCAGCAACATGCTGCGGGTGCTGGTGATGGAGCCGCGCGCCGCGCGCGGCGTGGGGATTGCCGGTGTGGACGCCGATCGGGTGCTGCTGTGCGAGTTCGAGGTCGACGACCAGACCGCCGAGGATCTGGCGGTGGCCCTGGCGCGGCTGCTGGAGCTGCCGGCGGTGCGCGATGTGGTGCAGTGGCCGGTGCTGGGCAAGAAGGGCCGGATGGCCGCGCACGTCCAGGTGCTGGCCGAGCCGGACGCGCGCGAGCAGGTGATCGCCGCCTGTCTGGAGCAGACCAGCACCCTCGGCGTGCGCTGGCGCGAGACCGAGCGCGCGCTGCTGAAGCGCGAGAGCGGTTTCGTCAGCGTCGAGGGGCACGAGGTCGGGGTGAAGCGCGCGCTGCGACCCTCGGGTCAGGCCTCGGTGAAGGCCGAGATGGACGATCTGGCCCGCCACGCGCACGATCGATTGGGCCGCGAGGCCTTGCGCAGGGCGGCGGAGACGCCGGACAAGACCGGTCAGGCCGGCCCTGGTGAATCCGGCCAGTCGCGGCCCGCGGCGGAGCCCGGCAAGGGCCAGGTGCATGACGCTGCCGGTCATGGCCACGCGCATCATCACCACCATCATCATCACCACCACCACGCGCACGACGGCGAAGCCGGCGGTCACAGCCATCCGTCCACCGGTGCGGTCGGACCCGAGCGCGTCTATGGTGGTGGACGAGGTTCTCGCCAGCCGGACGAGGACGCATGAGCGCCACCGGCCGCGACAAGCGCGGCATCTGCCAACACGTGGCTTAGCGGAAGCGAGATGGATACGGCCCAGCACAACGAGCGCGCGCTGCGCGAATGGTTCGACACCGTCGGCACGGTGGCGGTCGCGGTCAGCGGCGGTGTCGACAGCATGACGCTTGCGATTGTCGCCGGCCGCGCGCTGGGCGGCGATGCGCGCATGTACCACGCCGTGTCACCCGCGGTGCCCGCCGAGGCCAGTGAGCGGGTGCGGCGCTACGCCGAACTGGAGGGCTGGCAGCTCACCATCGTCGACGCCGGCGAGTTCGCCGATCCCAATTACCTCGCCAATCCGGTCAACCGCTGCTTTTTCTGCAAGCAGAATCTGTATGCGACGGTCGCCGCGCACGCCGCCATCCAGACCGTGTCGGGTGCCAACAAGGACGATCTGGGCGACTATCGTCCCGGTCTGCAGGCGGCCGCCGAGCACCGGGTGCGCCACCCCTACGTGGCGCTGGGCATGGACAAGGCCGCGGTGCGCGCGCTGGCCGCGTCCCTGGGTCTTCAGGATCTGGCCGATCTGCCCTCTGCACCCTGTCTGTCCAGCCGCATAGAGACCGGCATCGGTATCGAGGCCGGCATGCTCGGCGCGGTGCATCGCG
Source organism: Gammaproteobacteria bacterium (assembly GCA_020444775.1). The sequence continues at coordinate 1,939 of JAGRHX010000873.1, read as the reverse complement.
CCGAGCGGCTGCTGGCGAGCGAGGTCGGCGCCAGCGGCGCCGGTCGCAGCGTACGCTGCCGGGTGCGTGCCGACGCCATCGTCGTCGAGCTCGACGACCAGGCCCTCGCCAGCCTGGACGCGGCGCGCCGCGAGCGGCTCGCCGCCCGTATAGCCGAAGACTTCGCCCGCGTCGGCGTGCATCATCCGGTCGCCTTCGAGCCCTACCAGCGGGGCAGCGCCTTCCTCCATGCGCGCGAGCCATCGGCCGCCGCCTCACTCGAAGCCGGCGCCAGCGGCGCCCGCCGCTAGATACGAGCCGTGCCGATGAGCGTCGATGATCTGAACATCGATTTCGCGCGCGCCGACCGGTTGGGTCTGGCCGAGGCGATCTATTGCGGACCGAAGTCCGTGGACCAGATCCAACGCATCGTCGACGGCCATCTGGAGCGTGAGCAGGCGGTGCTGCTGACCCGTCTGAGCCAGGCCCAGTTCGACGACCTCGGCGCCTCGCACGGTCGGCACCTGGACTACGATCCGGTGTCGCGCACCGCCATCGTCGGTACGCCGCCGCCGCTCGCTGGCCGCGAACGGATCTGCGTGGTCGCCGCCGGCACCTCCGATCTGCCCGCGGCACGCGAAGCGGTGCGGACGCTCGCCTTCAACGGCGAGCCCTGCCGCGAGATCTATGACGTCGGCGTCGCCGGTCTGTGGCGGCTGCTGGAGCGAGTCGACGACATCCGCGGCTACCCGGTGCTGATCGCGGTCGCCGGCATGGACGCGGCGCTGGTCAGCGTGCTCGGCGGACTGATGCCCGGCGTGGTCGTCGCGGTGCCCACCTCCACCGGCTACGGGGTCGCCCACGGCGGTGAATCGGCGCTGCACAGCGCGCTGGTGAGCTGTGCCCCCGGGGTCGCGGTGGTCAACATCGACAACGGCTATGGCGCCGCCTGCGTGGCCCTGCGCGCGCTGCACGCGGCGGCCCGGCTGGTCGAGATGACGAAGGGCTGATCGGCTCCCCGTCGACGTCGGGCAATGCCATGGCGTTGCCCGACATCGGCAACTTGCCGGCCTGCCATTGGATGTTCCCCACCCATCAACCTGCCCGTGGCTGGAAGTATCGGCTCGACTTGCCTATGCTTCGCGCTGGTTTCGAGCATGACCGTTCCGGCAGGGCCGCCGGTGTGCGATGCTCGTGAAGGCCCACGGCGAGCGTGTGGGAGCGTCGATGAGCAGCGAACAACCTGATATCTCGCCCAGCAGCGGTATCGAATCCACTCCATCACGGCCACCCGGTCGGCCCCGTGAGAGCCGGTCCCCCGGATTGCGGTCGGCGACCCTCGCCGTCTGTCTGCTGCTGTGCACGGCACCCGCGACCGGCGTGCTGGCCTCCACCGAATCACGTGCCCTGGTCGAGTCCGGCAGCCAGCAGATGGCCGGCGGCGACTTCCAGGGGGCGCTCAATAGCTTCGAAGAGGCGCTGCGCGCCGATCCGGGTGACGCCCAGGCGAGCTTCTTCGCCGGCGCCGCGCTCAACCGGCTCGGTCGCGGCGGCGAGGCCCTGCGGCGTTTCGAACGGGTGCTGCTGCTGACCCGCGTCAGCGGATTGCAGAGCGCGCATCCGGATCTGGACTTCGAGCGCGGCTGGGCGCTGGTCCGCGAGCAGCGCCACGCCGAGGCGCTGGCTGCCCTGCAGCGCTACGAGCGTGACCATCCCGGGCGTGGACAGACCGCCGAGCTCATCGGCCGGGCGCTCATCGGTCTTGGCCGCGACGACGAAGCGGCGCAGTGGCTGCGGCGCGCCGAGCAGCGCGACCCGAAGCTCGCGCCGACCGTGAAGCTCGCGAGCGCCATGAGCGCTGGGCAACGCGGCGAAACCGGGCTTGCCTTGCAAGAGCTGCACGCGGTGCCGCCGACCGGACCGGTGGGCAACTACCTGGAGCGCAGCATCGCCCAGTTGC
>JAGRHX010000872.1 GCA_020444775.1 Gammaproteobacteria bacterium | reverse complement strand
CAAGGACAACACCGGCTATGACCTGAAGCGATTGTTCCTGGGCGCCGAGGGCACCCTGGGCATCATCACCGCCGCCGCGCTCAAGCTGTTCCCAAAGCCACGCGAGGTGATGACCGCGTTGGTCGCCGCGCCGAGCGCCGCCGCCGCGACCACCCTGCTGGCCGAGATGCGAACCGCTACCGCCGACAGTGTCACCAGTTTCGAGTACATGCATCGCAACTGCCTGGACCTGGTGCTCGAGCACATCGACGGTGTCAGCGATCCCTTCGAGGCCGCTCACCAGCACTACGTGCTGATCGAGCTCAGCTCCGGGCGCGCCGACGGCCAGCTCGCCGCCATCGCCGAGCAGGGCTTTGCCGAGGCTTTCGAGCGGGGTCTGCTCAACGACGCCGTGATTGCCCAGAACGAGACCCAGGCGCGGCAGCTGTGGCGCTTGCGCGAGACCATCCCCGAGGCACAGAAGCGGGCCGGCGCCGCGGTCAAGCACGACGTCTCGGTACCGGTCTCGCAGGTGGCACGTTTCATGGACGAGGCGACCGCAATCTGCGCCGAGCTGGTGCCGGAATCGCGCGTGATCCGCTTCGGTCACCTGGGCGACGGCAACGTGCATTTCAATCTCTCCCAGGCCGCCGATGGCGATGGCGCGAATCTGATCCGCCAGACCGACACCCTGGTCGAGCGTGTCCACGAGCTGGCCGTACGCATGAACGGCAGCTTCAGCGCCGAGCACGGCATCGGCCGTTTGAAGCTGCCCGAGATGCACCACTTCAAATCGTCGGTCGAGCTGGACATGATGCGTGCGATCAAGCGCGCCTTCGATCCGAACGGCCTGATGAATCCGGGCAAGGTCGTCGACTGAGTGGCGACCGCCTGGTAGATCACTCGAGCCGGCGCTCGCGGCCCGGCGTTCGCGCACATCCATAACCGCCTGTAACCGCCCACAACGGCGTGGAGAAACCCATGGCCCTTGAGCAGATCCTGTTCGACATCGACGACGAGATCGCCACCGTCACCTTGAACCGACCGGAAGCTTTGAACGCGCTGAGCGCGCAGATGATGCAAGAGCTCGACAAGGTTCTGGACGAGATCGCCGCCAAGGCCGGCAATGAGGTCAAGGCCATGATCCTGACTGGCGCCGGGCGTGCCTTCTGCGCGGGTGGAGATGTCAAGTCGATGAGCACGCGGGTCTACGACACGGCGTCGCGTCGCGAGAGCCTGCGCGGCACCCATGAGCGCGTGTACAAGCTGCTCAATCTGGAGCTGCCGGTGATCTCGCTGGTGCAGGGACCAGCCGCCGGTGCAGGCGCCAACATCGCGCTGGCCGCCGATTTCGTGCTGGCCACGCCCAAAGCGATGTTCATGCAGGCCTTCGGTCGTATCGGCCTGGTGCCGGACTACGGCGGCTTCTTCACCCTGCCGCGACTGATCGGGCTGCAGCGCGCCAAGGAGCTGATCTTCACCGCGCGCAAGGTGGGCGCCGAGGAAGCGAAGTCGATGGGCATGGTCTACGAGATCGTCGATGCCGACGACCCCATGCAGGCGGCACGCGAGTTCGCGGGTCGCTTCCGCCATGCCTCGACGATAGCCATCGGCGCCGCCAAGAACGTGCTCAACCAATCGCTGAACCTGGACTTTCGCGCGGTCGGCGAGCTGGAGGCCTATGCCCAGGCGCTGTGCTCAGGGACCGACTATCACAAGCAGGCGGCACGCCGCTTCGCCGCCAAGGAAGCCGCAATGTTCGACTGGGAGAAACTCAGCGGCGATTGAGCCACGGCCGCCGCCGGAATCGAGATGTCCGGGACCGGGCATGTTCCCGGTCCGAGGCCTCGACCGGCTACCCGCGCAGCGCCTGCAAACGCTCCAGGTGTCGATGCCCCAGCGCCGCGGCCACCTCGGGACAGGTGACCGAGCCCTGGTAGACGTTCAGGCCTTCGCGCAGATGCGCGTCATCTAGCAAGGCCTGACGCACACCTTTATCGGCCAGGGCGAGCACGAAGGGCAGGGTCGCGTTGTTCAATGCATAGGTGGAGGTGCGCGGCACCGCGCCCGGCATGTTGGTCACGCAGTAATGGACCACGCCGCTGTGGACGAAGGTCGGCTCCGCGTGCGTGGTCGGTCGTGAGGTCTCGATACAGCCACCCTGGTCGATCGCCACGTCCACGACCACCGAACCCTCGCGCATCCGCGCGACCAGCTCGGCGTCGACCAGCTTGGGTGCCGCCGCACCCTTGATCAGCACCCCGCCGATGAGCAGATCGGCCCGCGGCACCAGCTCCTGCAACGCGGTGCGACTGGCGTGCGCGGTCTCGACCCGATTGTCGAACTGACTCCAGAGTCGGTCGAGCACCGCGGGATTGCGGTCGACCACGATCACGTGCGCGCCCATGCCTACCGCGATCCAGGCGGCATGGGTGCCGACCACGCCGCCACCGAGGATCAGCACCGTCGCTGGCGTCACCCCAGGGACGCCGCCGAGCAGCACGCCGCGCCCACCCTCCGGCCGCTGCAGACAATGCGCACCGACCTGCACGGAAAGGCGACCGGCGACCTCGGACATGGGCGCCAGCAGCGGTAGGCCACCCGAGGCTGAGGTCACGGTCTCGTAAGCGATACCGATCACCTTGCGTTCGAGCAGCTCCGCGGTCTGCTGCGGATCGGGCGCGAGGTGCAGGTAGGTGAACAGCGCCTGTCCTTCGCGCAGCATGTCGCGCTCGCCCGGCTGCGGCTCCTTGACCTTGACGATCAGCTCCGCGATCTCGAACACGGCGGCGGCATCCGCCACCACGCGCGCGCCGGCACGCTCGTACTCACCGTCATCCGCGCCGATGCCCGCGCCCGCGGCATGCTCGACCACCACCTCGTGACCGTGATGGACCAGCTCGGAGACGCTCTCCGGAGTCAGACCGACGCGATACTCGTGAACCTTGATCTCCTTCGGAACACCGATAAGCATCCGCCCACCTCATTTGACTTCGAGCCCAAACGGCCCTGACTCGCCCGCGTCGTCGCGCAGCGCGCGACCGGGACCTGCCGACCGATGGCGATCGGCCGCTTCATCGTACAGGCGTGTCCGCGGATGCGCGCGGGCGCAACGACAAACTCAACGCTGGCTTGCTGACGTGGATCGCCGGGTTCGGTTGCACTCGACCGCCCCGTGCCCTGACCGCAGTCGACTCAGATTGCTGTCAGGGCATCGTTGGAACGCTGTGTCAGGCGATCGGCTGGCACTGCGCCACGACATTTCGGGTACGTGCTACAGCCCCAGAACTGCTTGCCAGCATGTTTACCGGACCGGGCTGTGCGCAGCACGGTGGCGGCTCCACATTTCGGGCACACTGGAGTCGACTCCGCCAGTTCCGCGGCGGCGGGCGCCGTCGGGGATATCCGCTCGGGCGTTGCGTGGTCAGGCACCGAATCGTTGCTGAGGCCCAACTCAGCCAGTCGCGTCCGCAGCTCCGCTACGGCGTAACCTCTTGCCGCTGTAACCCGCAACAATGGTAGTTCCGCCGCCTTACAAGCGCCGGCCAACAGTTGATCCCGGCGCTTCGCCTTGGCTTCGTTGTGTGAGGCATCGTCGAGCTCGACCGCAATGAAAACCTTCGAAGTCACGCGGTCACAAATGAGAAAGTCAAAGTGCTTGGCCGATATCTGATTGAATGCCCGTTGCCATGCACCGCGCTCCAGGCCGCGCGTCGGCGCCAGGACGTCTGCTACGCGCACTTTCGAATAGATCTCAGCCGCATCTCCAACCGACTGCTTGAGCACCCCCATGAATGACAGTTCTGCTTTCGATAGCAAGAACTCTCGCTTCATGTACGGGTATTCGCCCACCGCGGCCCGCGAACCTCTTGAAACGAGTACCGCCGCTACCGCACCTACAGCCACTATCACCAGGATCGCCAGCACCACGACCAGTGTTGTCAGACTCATGGCACCCCTCCATCTCCCTGCAGTTGGCGATCCCATCGAGCCACTACTTCAGCGGCCCGAGAATCCAGGCATATGGCGTCTGACGGCGCCCTGGCACGCGGACCTCAGCGGCGAGCACCGAGCAGACGTCGCTGCAGGGCAGCGAAGCCCGCGTCCATCGATGCGTAATCGATACCTCCAAAGACGCGATCCAGAGGATCGTTCAAGGCATCCATGCGTGCCGCGGTGGGCGGATGCGTGCTGAGAAAGAACCCGGAGAACTCGGCATCCGTGGCGGTGGCCTCGATACTCATCAGGACGTTGAGCAGGCCATAGGGGTCGTAGCCAGCCCGCGCGGCGATCACCACGCCCATGCGGTCGGCCTCGAACTCATCGCCCTGCGACAGGCCGCTCGAGTACAGCTCCTTGGTGGCAGCCAGCGCCATGCCTTCGAGCAGGCCATCGGCACCGGACGCGGATTGCGCCAGATCCAGCATCAGACCAAAGCGCTTCTCGTTGGTCAGGGCACGCAGATGATGGCGAGCCAGAACATGCGCCATCTCGTGGGC
>JAGRHX010000058.1 GCA_020444775.1 Gammaproteobacteria bacterium | reverse complement strand
TCCGCCTGGCCTGGCTGTCGGTGGTCACGGGTCGGCTGCTCCTGGGGAAATCTCCGGACGTGAACGTGTCAAGGGTAGCTTGAAGTCGATGCGCAGGCCGCCGAGCGTTGCCTGGCTGGCCCGGGCGTGACCGCCGTGAGCCTCGATGATGCTCTTGCAGATCGACAGGCCGAGCCCGCTGCCGCCGTTGCGACGCGAGCGGGAGGGGTCGACCCGATAGAGCCGATCAAACAGATGCGGTAGGTCGGTGTCACTGACCCCTGGTGCGGAGTCCTCGACGCCGACATGCAGCCAGCCCTGGTCGACATCGACCTGCACCCGTACCCGACCACCGCCGTCGGTATAGCGCAGACTGTTCTCGAGCAGATTGTCCAGGACCTGTCGTAGTCGCACACGGTCCACCCACAGCCTGGGCAGGTCCGTGGCCAGCACCAGCTCAAGGCTGATGCCACGGGCCGCCAGGCGGGGCTGGAACGCGGCGCAGGCGGCCCGCAGGATCGTGGCTGGATCAATGCGGGCAACGGACAGCTCCAGCACGCCGGCATCGCTCAAGGAGAGCTGATGCAGGTCCTCCACCAGACGGGTCAGGGTCTCGACCTCGGCACGCAGAGACGCGATCGCCATCCGGTCCAGCGGGCGAACGCCGTCCTCGATGGCCTCGATCTCGCCCTTCAGCACGGCCAGTGGGGTACGCAGCTCGTGGGAGATGTCGACGATCCATTGTCTGCGGCTGCGCTCGTGTCGGGCCAGCGCCGCGGCCATGCTGGCAAAGTCACGTGCCAGCTCGCCGAGCTCGTCGGCGCGCGTGGTGTCCAGCTCGACCGCCATGTCGCCGGCGTCCAGCCGTCCGTGGGCCAGCTGCTGGCTGGCGCTGGCGAGCGCACGCAGTGGTCGGGTGAGCTGCCGGGACAGCAACATGGCGATGGGGATGGCCACCGCGATCAGGATCAGCGCCGCGTACAGCAAGCGCGTGCCCTGGGCGCGGACGAAGGCCTGCTCGACATCGTTGACCAGCTCGCGTCTGGGGGCGACCGCGAGCCAGCCCAGCACCTCGCTGGAAGCGTCCTGAGACTCGCGGTGTATGGCCAGCAACGGCAGGCCGCGCGCGTCGTGGTGTGGTCCGGCCACGTGCCGACGCTGCGCGTCGAACAAGCTCAGGCGATCGGCCAGATCGCGAACACCCGGAGGCAGGCGTGGACGTTGCCCGGGCCCGCGCGGTGCTGCCTGCCGCAGCTCGGGGCCTTGCTCGTCCGCGTCCTCCGGCCACTCGGGCGGTGGCCGGCCGGCTTCCCGCGCCGCGCGGGCCTGCTCACGCCAGTCGCGCCAACGTTCCCGCCAGCTCTCGCCGGGGGCGCCCTCGCGCAGCTCGGGGACCAGACTTGCGAACACCAGACGTCTGAAGGCACGGCGCGAGTCGCGCAGGCGTTCGAAGTCGCCGTGGTGGGCATGCTCCTCGGCCAGGGCATCCAGCAGCGGCGCAACCTGACGTTGATCGACCTGATTCAGATAGCCGATGAAATCGGCCTCGAAGCGGGTCAGGAGCAGGGTCGCGACCAGCGCCAGGGTCACCACCACGCTCACGACCAGCAACGTCAACAGCTTGTGCGCGACCCGCATCCGCGTTCAGTTCCGTTCTGGCCGGGCAGCGTCCGTCTCGGCCGGCCGACTGACTTCAGCCCGACCCGACCAGCCGAAGCGTTCCAGGTCGATTCGCCCGCGGGCATCGAAGACCACGCCTTCGGACTCGAGCCGCAGGCGTTGTGTCTGCGTGCCACCACCACCGCGACGCTCGCTGAGTCGGCCCTGAGCGTTGATGACGCGGTGCCAGGGGACGTCCGAGCCGCTCGCCAGGGCAGCCAGCGCGTAGCCCACCTGACGGGGACCGCAGCGCTCGAGCTGGGCGGCGATGCGGCCATAGGTGCTGACCCGGCCCGGCGGAATGCGCCGCACCACGGCGTGGATGCGAGCGTATCGACCGGCGGCTGGATCCACGTCCTCGACGGGGTCGTCCACGGGCTGGGAAGCCTCGAGCAGCATCTCCTCGATGGCAATCGGCACGGCTTCGGTGGGCCGCGGGCGGCGTCGCTTGCGGCGGCGGCCGTCACCGTCGTGGCCGCTGCTCATCGTGGCTCCCCACCAACCCGTTGCAGTCGCTGCTCGACAGTGCTCGGGTCGAGAAAGAACTCGGCCAGCACCTCGTCGCCCAGGCACAGCACCGGCACGCGCAAGCCGTAGCGCTCACACAGCGTGGGATCGGCGTCGACATCGTGCACACGTACCGTTGCACGCCCCTGCTGCTCGTATGGGTAGAGTTCCGCCCGCATCCGGTCGCACAGGTGGCAGCCGTGGCGGATGAACAGATCGAATTGCACCATCGTCCGGGTCGTCGTCCTCATAGCGCCTGCGGAGCGCTTCGGCGTGTCTGGCCCACCTGCAGTCCACGGTTGGCAGTCCACGGTTGGCAGTCCACGGTTGGCCGCAATCTGCAAGGATTGTAATGGCTGGTGACGCCCGCGTACGCCCCGTGCGACGGGGGCGCCTTGGCATTCCGGATGCACTGCCGGTAGCATCCCGGCTGACGGGGAGGATGAGTCCTGCCGCGAGCAAAGGCCATACGAGACGCCAT
>JAGRHX010000871.1 GCA_020444775.1 Gammaproteobacteria bacterium | reverse complement strand
CTGCCCGAGTGCCCGCAGCTGAAGATCCTGCGCATCGACGGCGCGTTGTTCTTCGGCGCGGTCAACTACGTGGCCGAGCGGCTGCGGATCCTGGCCAAGCGTTTCCCCGATCAAAAACGTCTGCTGATACTGGCGCGCACCATCACCTTCATCGACGTGGCCGGCGCGGAGATGCTGGTGCGAGAGCACCGTTTACGCCAGGAGAAGGGCGGCGGTGTCTACTTTCATCAGCTACAGCCATCGGCTCGACAGATCCTGGAGAAGGGTGGCTATCTCAACGAGTTCGGCGACAATCACTTCTTCGACCACAAGGGTGATGCCATCGCAGGCTTGTTCGACGAGCTGGACAAGTCGATTTGCGCGACCTGCACACGCCGGATCTTCAACGAATGCAAGTCGGTGCCCAGGGCTGTGCCGATTCCGGACGCCGCCGACGAATGAGCGCCGCGGCTGGCATCGGACCATGGGCCAGTCGCCTCGTATCGAGACACTACGGCAAGCTCGAGCGCGGTCAGCCTGGCACCGCTGTCAGAAGATTCCGGCGCTGGCTTCCCGTATCAGCAGCCGTGAGGGCTCGGCCTCGACGTTGAGCCGCTGAACCTGTGTGGCATCCAGCTCGGGCAGCCGCTGCACCAGGTCGAGGAAACGTCGTTGCTCCGCCGGCTCGATCAGGCCGTCACACAGTGCCTGGAACTTGCCGATGTAGTCGGCGCGCTCGTAAGGTCGCGCACCCAGCGGATGGGCATCGGCGACGCGCGCCTGGTCGGCGATGCGTGTGCCATCGTCCAGCTCGATGATGGCCTCGCCGCCGAAGGCCCTTGCTCCGTTCCTCTCCTGCTCGGTTCCGGTCTCGATTCCATGATAGCGACGGGTCCAGACCGGATCCTCCACGGTCTGCACGCAATGCCACAGACGCAACGTGCGCGGGCTGCAGACCCGCGTCGGTGGGTAGGAACGCTCGTGGTGCCAGCAGCCGTCCTCCAGCGCCACCGCGAAGATGTACATGATCGAATGATCCAGGGTCTCGCGGCTGGCTCGCGGATCCAGCTTCTGCGGATCGTTGGCACCGGTGCCGATCACGTAGTGGGTGTGATGGCTGGTGCGTAGCTCGATGCGTCGGACACGATCCACATCGCCGATCCGCTGGCGCAGACGGAACGCCAGATCGATGAAGGCCTGACTCTGGTACTCCGCCGAATGGGCCTTGGTGTAGCTGTCCAGGATGGCACGAAACGGCTCACCCGGTTCGGGCAGATCGATCTCGTACTCGGCCTCGGGCCCGTCGAGCAGCCAGGCGACCACGCTGTCTTCCCCCTCGTAAATCGGTGAAGGTGCGCCTTCGCCGCGCATGCAGCGGTCCATCGCTTCGATCGCGAGCTTGCCGGCGTGCGCTGGCGCGTAGGCCTTCCAGGACGAGATCTCGCCCTTGCGCGATTGGCGGGTGGTGCAGCACACGTGCAAGGCCTGCTGGATGGCTTGATAGGTGAGTGGAACCGGCAGGCGCAGCAGGCTGCCCAGCCCGGCGGCCACCGACGGTCCCAGATGGGCGATGTGGTCGATCTTGTGCGCGTGCAGGCAGATGCCGCGGACCAACGCTATCTGCACCTCGTAGGCGGTGAGGATCGCATCCAGCAACGCGCGACCGTCTCGACCACACTGCTGCGCGACGGCCAGCAATGGCGGTATGTTGTCGCCCGGGTGTGAGTAGTCGGCGGCCAGGAAGGTATCGTGGAAGTCGAGCTCTCGGACCGCGGTGCCGTTGGCCCATGCCGCCCATTCGCAATGTACCCGGGCATCGGCGACGCCGAACACGCTGGCGCCCGCACCGCGCTCGCTGGGACGGGGATGTGCCAGGGCCATCTCGCGCGCGCTGACCACCGGCGCTCGATTGAGGCTGGCGCAGGCGACCGCGGCGTTGTCGATGATCCGATTGATCACCATCTGCGCGGCGTCCTCGTCCCGCGGTCGTTGGTTCTCGGGCCGCTGGTCTGCGCTTGCCCCCAGACACGCGAGTTTCCAGGCCAGCTGCTGCTCCCGGTCCAAGCGCGCATCCGAGCGATGCACGCGTAGCTTGTGTTGCTGCATGGTCATGAGTCCAGACACGTGATCCAGCGCCAGCGCAGTCGCGGGCGCGTTCGATGTGCACTTTCGGGCCGAGACGCGGCAGCCCGTGGCGGCAGCGGTGATGCGACGCGCGGGCCTCCAGCGGTAGTGCTGGACGGTCCGGGTTTCGTTGTCTCGCGGCCGCTACACTATAGTCCGAAGTCGTCTGGAAGGTGGCCGGGCCCGGCCGGCGGCACCTGGCGTCCGCCACAGCAAGCAGGAGAGATGTACATGTCGAAGAATCCTCATGAGCCGACCCCGGCGCTCGACTGCGCGCGGCTGGACGGGTGCTCGGTAGGGCCGTCTCGGGTCGATGGTCGCCGCGGCGCCGGGGCCGCGCGGCCGTGGCGGCTGCGGAGATTGCCGGCCTTGCTGTTGCTGGGGGTCGTGGCGGTGCATGCCGATCCCCTGCTTGCGCAGGGCACGGTGTCACGTAAGACCGATGCCGCGCTGCTGGCCGCGGTCGATCGTAATACCATCGCCCGTGTGCAGGCGGAGCTCAGTCGTCGGGGTTACGACGCGGGTCCGGCCGACGGCGCCATGGGACGTCGTACCGAGGCCGCGATCGTGCGCTATCAACGCGACAACGGTTTATACGCGAGCGGTGAGATCACCGAAGAGCTGCTGCAGCACCTGTTCGGTGGCGCACGCGCCGCGCCGCCTGCCGGGGTCCGGGAGCGCAATGGCAACAGGGACTATCGCGACAACGGTGGCCGTAGCTGGGGTGGCAACCGTCGCGACCAGCGTCGGTCGGTCGCCAGCGCCGAGCAGCTGACCGAGCAGCTACGTCAGCTCACTGACCGGGTCGAGCGCCGCAATGCCGCCGCGCCCTGGGTAATCGAGGATCTGCGCGCCATCATCAGCGGTGAATACGGTGGCTGGTCGAATGGCTCCCAGTCAGGTGGCGCCCACAATGGTGGAGCGCAGCTGGGTGCTCCACAGTGGCGCCGCACCGTGTATGACGACTTCGCCGACGGTGACTTCGATCGCAATCCGAGCTGGCAGGTCGCGTTTGGCAATTTCCAGGTCGAGCCGGGTATCGGTCTACGGGTCCGACCCGCGGTGACCGCGCCCACCAGCGGTTCGCAGGGTCGGGTCGACCAGAAGGAGATCGGATTGTTGGTGCTGGGCGCGATTCTCGGTCAGGCGACCGGACGCGGCCCCTTTGGCCAGCAGTCGGCGCCGGCGGCGGACGACCGGGCGGAGATCTTCCTGCCGACCCCGGTCGATGCGGCCTTCAGGCTGGAGATCCAGCTCTCGGCGGGGCGTCTGGCCGGCCCGCTGGCCATCGGTCTGTACCAGGGCGCCTCGCGGCAGCAGGGCTACTTCTTGCTGACCTCGCCGCAGGTCGACGGCGCCCTACAGCTGGTTCGTGCGGAGCCGGCCGGAAACCAGGTCCTGGCCAGCGGACCTGCCGGAA
>JAGRHX010000870.1 GCA_020444775.1 Gammaproteobacteria bacterium | reverse complement strand
ACATTCGGGCCCCAGACATTCGGGCACTGTGCCTGAGCGACCCGTCTCCGGCAACACGCGGTCGGTGCGTCTGCGACGGCCCGGGAAACGCACGTCCGCCGGACCTTTAAGCATCGTACGTGCGGTTATCGTCTGTGACGCAGTGATACTTAGGGTCACAAGGATAGCCGTGGCACGAGCGCATTCCGGTCGACCTTCGAGCGAGTCGCGGCTGCGGACCCTGGCACCTTACCGGCACTTCCCTACACATCCTTGTTCGCCAGTGCTGTTGTACGCCAGTGCTGTTGTACGCCGCTGCTGCGATGCACGCGCTTGAGCGCACACACGCCACAGCGCACGTACGCCACGTCGTGTCCCGTGCGTGCGGCCTTCGATCGGCCTCGATACCGCCGAGGGCCCGCAGGCGGTCGATGCGCTCCATGTCAGGTGCGTATCAACCTGGTGTCGAGCGACGCCTGGCCAAAACCGTTGATGGTGTCTCGGTCGATGTGCCGGTGGACAACGACCCGGCGCAGAACATCGGCTGATGTTAACGCCACGAAGGGGGCCATCGCGCGTGAATCCATTCGCATTTCGCGCACATGGTGTCCTTGTGCCGGCATGCTCGGCGCGGCCCGCTCCCGAGTGGTTCCGTCGATGGCGAGCGACGAGCTATTTTTTGCCAAGTAGTTCACGGGCGATTCCGGCGATGCAGCGGACGAGCGTGATTTGGTCGCTTGTTTTACGTCGGACCCTTCCGTTAGCTTGAGCACCATGAATGTTGTCGAGCGCATATGGGTTTCGTCGGCACACGGGTTTCGTCGGGGCGGCCCGATGAGCTACTCTGCGCTGGCTCGAGCTCCGCTGTGCATCGACGCTGCGCGGAGCGTGCATCGAGTAGCGGATCGAGTCGAGGTTCGGGGGATGACGTCCATGAACGTGAGGAAGGGGCCACGAGCATCCGCGGACGAACCGCAGACGTGACTCGGGGCCGGGGCAGCACGGGTCGCTGCGCGCTCGGCGCGACCTGGGGCCTTTGACTCGATGGTGCACGTGACGTCGCAACGACACGACACGATACGTCATGCCGCGCGAGGTCTCCCGCGACCGGTCATCTTCCGGCGGGGGCGCGTGCCTGGGTAGTGAACCCGAGTAGTCGACCCGGCGGGATCTGGTGATCTGGATTGGCCGAGGGGATCCCTCAGGACGGGATCGGTCAGGACGCGCAAAAGTCCGGCGTCCGGCGGTCGTTAACGGTCGTTGACCATGGGTGAGATTGCGCGAGGTCCTGAAATTTCGTCGGTGGATTCGTCGGTGGACTGGTGGGACGAGCGTGCGGGTCGGTCCGCTCCGCCCCCCGCCCCGAAGAACACGAACACCGAACACGTACCGTTCGAGCCGACGTGACAGCGGATCCATACCGCCTGAACCGTCCGGACGCGGACGAGCATCTGCTGACGAGCCAATCCGGGTCCGAGTCCTGGCGGTTCAGATTTCGGGTCCGGTTGTAGAGCAGGGCTCCCCCAGGGAGCGAGAAAGGCGCTGGCGCGCACTGTCGGAGTGGTGGAGGTTTCAGATGTCCAAGGTCGCAATGGGCAAGTTCTTGAGTGCCTACGGTTCGCTCATCACCACCCTTTGGGGTGATCCCGATCTGAAGGATCGATTCCTCGAAAACCCTGCACCCATCCTCAAGGATTTCGGTCTCGACCCGGGCGACGCGCAGATAAGGCTGCTGGCGCCTGGACGACGCACCGAGGACACCACGCCGGAAAGCCAGGTGCGGTTGTGGAACGATGGCCTGGACAGCGGCAGTATCGACTTCTACTTTCCTGAAGAGCCCCCCGAGGGCCAGGAGAACATGGAGATTTCCGAGTCCGCGCTGGAGGCAGTCGCCGGCGGGGGGACTTATTGTTGCTGCTGCACCCCGTGCTGCAGCTGTTGAGGAGCACGCGCAGCGTGTCTGGGAGCGGCCCGAGCAGGGTGCCGGACAGAAGCTTGCCATCGACCCGCCGAGGCCGGTCGGTGGCGAGGCGCAGGCGTGCCCGGCGCGTTCGAGCCGCACTCGCATTGCCCATACTCGCATCGCGATGCGGATGACGCCCGACGCCCGGTGTGCCCAGTCGCGAACGGTCGAGCGTTCGATCGTTCGCTTGTCGTCAACTCGTGCAGGAAATGCATAACAAGAGGAGCATACACGATGGCCGAAGTAGCAATGGGGAAATTCCTGAGCGCCTATGGGTCGCTCATCACCACTCTCTGGGGTGACCCCGCCTTGAAGGCCAGGTTCAAGTCCGACCCGGCGGCTGTGCTGAAGGATTTCGGTCTGGATCCGGGCTCGGCCAAGGTCAACATCGTTGCTCCTGGCGCGGCCTCGGCTGATACCACGCCGGAGTCACAGGTGCGGCTTTGGAATGAGGGTCTGAAGAGCGGATCGATCGACTTCTACTTCCCCGAGGAGCCGCCCGAGGGTCAGGAGAACATGGAGATCTCCGAATCTGCCCTGGAAGCCGTTGCCGGTGGTGGTACCTACTGCTGCTGCTGTACGCCGTGCTGCAGCTGCTGATCGGGATCGACGCTTAGCGAACGAGTTCCGTCGTCGGACTGCCGGACCGGGTCTTGCCCGGTCCGGCCCGGGAAAAGGGTCCAGCTCTGCCCGGGCTCGAGGCATGGTGAGGTCTGTCCGGAATCGCCACCCGATGGTTGCATCCGGACAGTGTCAACCGGACAAGTCATCCGGTGGCCAGGAATCCCGCGTCCATCCGCTTTGCCGGCGCATTCGAGATGCGTGAGGCGTCTGCCCGCGGATCGCCGAGTCGGCTCGGAATCGGCCCGCTTCGGGCCGAGCTCGTGAAGCGCGAGACGGATGGATGAGGGTGGCGCCCCGTTCAGGGGTGTCTGGAGCGCGTTGCATGTCGTGCCGAGCACGGCGAGATCGCGCTCGACAGTGTCTGAAGTACGTCAATCAACTGAGGAGTACCGGCAATGGCCGACGTCGCAATGGGAAAATTCCTGAGCGCCTATGGCGCGCTGATCACAACCCTGTGGGGTGACCCGGATCTGAAAGCCAAGTTCAAGTCCAACCCCGCGTCCGTGCTGAAGGACTTCGGTCTGGATCCGGGCTCGGCGAAGATCAACCTGCTGTCGCCGGGTTCGCCCGGACCGGAGACCACTCCGGAGTCCCAGGTTCGCCTGTGGAACGAGGGCCTGAAGAGCGGATCGATCGACTTCTACTTCCCCGAGGAGCCACCCGAGGGTCAGGAGAACATGGAAATCGCCGAGTCCGCTCTCGAGGCCGTGGCCGGCGGTGGCACCTACTGCTGCAGCTGCACGCCGTGCTGCTGCTGCTGATCGGCGCCTGAAACGGTCGGTGCGTCGTGGCTGCGCCGCGACGCGCCGGCCCCAGGGCCGATCCAGCTGTCGACCCTTGCGGCTGCAAGGGTCGACAGACTGACGACCGGCGGCGAGCGCTCACGGGTAGAGACGCCGTGCCAATGCAGCCCGACGACCCGGTGGCCGGTTTCGCCTATGGTGGCCGTGGGCCACGGGGCGGTGAGCCGGGTGGCTCGGTCGCTCCTGGCGGTCGAACTTCCGGTAGTCGATCTTCATGGTCGATCTTCTGGGGGCTATGCCTGGCTGGTCGATCTCGCTGGCAACCATGTCACTGGTCGACACCACTTCGATATCATCGATCGATGCCGGTGAACGCCGCCACGGGCAGCGCGTCGCCGGGTAGACGGCCATTCATCTCGCCGGTCACATCACCAGTCACATTGATTGACCGAAATTGATGCGCCGACATCGATGCGCCGACATCGATGTCCCGGTGATGTCCCGGTCGCCATCGAACGAGCTCCGCCGCTGGAGCTACAATGATCGAGGTCGCAGACGCGGGCGGACAGACGCGACTCCGGACCGCGCTACCTCCACCACTATCGGGCAGATTCGAGCGTGCACGAGCAACCACGATTTCGCGCGGCCCTGGATGTCGAGGTGCTGTCAGACCGCTTCGTATTCATCTTCGATGATCGCAGCGAGGCAGTGCTGGAGGGTGAGATCTATGCGGCCCTGGTGCCGCTGCTTCGAGCGGGCGAGCCGCTCGAGAACCTGCTCACCCAGCTGTCGGAGCGTTTCGACGTCAACGCCATCTACTTTGCGCTGTCGCAGCTGGACAAGCGTGGATATCTCACCGACGCGAGCGCGCTGGAGCAGCTGACGCGTGGCGCGCGGGCCTTCGAGGAGGCCTTGTTGCCGGCGCAGGCCAGCTTTGATGAGTTGCCACCGCTGTGCGTCCGGATACGCACCGTCGGCGGCATCGAGCACGAGCATGCGGCACGGCTGCTGCGCAGTGCAGGCGTGCAGCCGCAAGCGGCCGGTAGCGACCCATCCGCTGCCAGTGATCCTGCCAGTGACCCACGGAGCGCGACGCCGCTGCTGGTGGTCATGACCGATGACTACCTGCATCCCGACCTCGCAGACATCAATCAGCAGATGCTGGAGCAGGGCCGTCCCTGGCTGTTGGTCAAGCCGAATGGCGTTGTTCCTTGGGTAGGGCCGCTGATCGTGCCCGAGCGTACCGGCTGCTGGGCTTGCCTGGCGCAGCGACTGGGCTTCAATCGTCAGGTCGAACAGTACATTCGAGCGCGCCGCGACGAGCAGCATATCGTGGTCACCACCTCGCGGGTCGATGCGCCGGCGCTCGATCAGGTGGTCATCGGCTTACTGGCGGTGCAGCTCAGAAGATTGCTGCGAGCCAGTCACCTGAGCGCACTCTCTTCCAAGCCGTTGGTCGACCCGCTGCTGGGGCGCATGCATAGCCTGGACCTGCTGCGACGCGGCACACGCGAGCACGTCCTGGTCAAGCGGCCCCAGTGTCGGGCCTGCGGCGACGCCGCCTACCGGCAGAACGATCCGGCTCGCAAGATCGTATTGCGGCCACAGACCAAGGGCTACCGGGCGGATGGCGGGCATCGAACGGTGACGCCGTCGGCGACCTACGAACGCCTCAGGCACCATGTCAGTCCTGTGCTGGGCGCGGTCACCGATCTGGTGCCGGCGATAGGTACCGAACACAGTCCGTTGACCCACAGCTTCGTCGCGGGTCACAACTTCTCGATGGGCCTCGAGAGCGTCGCCTTCCTGCAGGAGAGTCTGCGTGGTATGAGCGGTGGCAAGGGCGCGAGCGAGATGCAGGCCAAGGTCAGTGGACTGTGTGAGGCTCTGGAGCGCTACTGTGGTCTTTACATGGGAGATGAGTACAGCGTCCAGGGTAGCTTCGAACGAATGCGTGACCAGACCGACGCTGCGATCCATCCGAATGACTGCATGGGC
This sequence comes from Gammaproteobacteria bacterium, assembly GCA_020444775.1. Next base: position 861 of record JAGRHX010000870.1, on the reverse strand, counting down.
TACAGCGAGAACCAGATCGCCATCCGCCATGAGTGGAATCGCACTCAGCCGCCGTCGCGCTGCCATCTGATCACGGATTATCTCGAGCACGACAGACATGTCTCCTGGTCACCACTGCAATCGCTGACTGGCGACGGGTTACGCTATCTGCCGACCGCATATTGCTACTACGGGCATCCGGATTTCAGGCAGCGCAAATGGTGCACGCCCGACTCCAACGGCACGGCTGCCGGCAATACCCTGGAGGAGGCCATCCTGCAGGGTTTCATGGAGCTGGTCGAACGCGATGCGGCGGCCATCTGGTGGTACAACCGCATTCGACGTCAGCAGCTGGACCTCGATAGCTTCGAGCTGCCGTACGTGGACGCGATTCGCGACCACTACCACCGGCTCGGCCGGGACATCTGGGTGCTGGACATCAGCAGCGACCTGCAGATCCCGGTGTACGCCTGCGTATCGCGTCGCCGCGACCATAGCACCGAAGACCTGGTTCTCGGCTTCGGCGCGCACTTCGACCCGGCCATCGCCCTGCTACGTGCGATAACCGAGGTCAATCAGTTCCTGCCGTCGGTATCCTTGAGCAACGAGGATGGATCGACCCGATACCTGTTTGGTGACGATCTGGCGACCCATTGGTGGCGCACCGCGCGTCTGGACGAGCAGCGTTATCTACAGCCTTCGGACCAGCCGGCGATACGGCGCAACGAGATCCGCGATCGTTCCGATGACGATCTGGAGGCCGACGTGCACAGCTGCGTGGAGATCTGCCGGGAGAACGGATTCGATCTGCTGGTTCTGGATCAGACCCGACCGGACATCGAGCTGGCCGTGGCGAAGGTGGTCGTCCCACAGATGAGTCAC
>JAGRHX010000869.1 GCA_020444775.1 Gammaproteobacteria bacterium | reverse complement strand
GGCATGAACTTCGAGCACATGCCCGAGCTGCACGTGGCGCATGGCTACTATGTCCTGCTCGGTCTGATGGTGAGCATCGTCGCCGCCCAGCTCGTGGTCTTCTGGCGCAAGGGCTGGTTCTGACCGGGCTGGCTCTGACAGGGCTGGCTCTGCCGGGATGGGCGACGCTCAGCCGCCGAACTCGTCGATATAGTCCTCGACCGCTGCTCGCACCACCTGCTCGGCGTGTTCGCGGCCATAGGGCTCGCCAATCACCGCATGCGGTGCCTCACCGGGGATCAGCTTGTAGGTCATGAAGTAGTGACGCAGCCGCTCCACCAGCACCTTGGGAAAATCCTCGACCGATTCGATCTGTGACCAGACATTGTCGTTGGCGAGCACCGCGATGATCTTGTCGTCCGCCTCGCCCTCGTCGAGCATCGGCAGCCCGCCGACCACCCGGGCGTTGAGGATGACCTCGGCGCGATTGATCGGCCGTTCGGCGAACACGCAGATGTCCAGGGGATCCTTGTCACCACGAGTCGCCCCGGGCATCAGCTCACCCACACGCGGCCCGCAATAGGTACGGGGCACGAAGCCGTACAGGGCCGGCGGCACCGAGGACGAGCGCTGCGGCCGGTCCACGCGCAGATAACCGGTCTCCTTGTCCACCTCGTACTTGACCAGGTCGAACGGGGTTATCTCGATGTAGGCGTGGAGCAGCCGTGGCGGCTCGGGCCCGAGCTCCAGGCCGTGCCAGGGATGGGGTCGCCAGCGGTAGAAGGGTTTGGGAAAGCTCATGCGTGAGGGTCCATGCTGGTATTGAGGTAGGGCGCCGCTCCGGAGCCGGACGCCCGCTGCGCGCATTCTTGCGCCTGGCGCCACGGACTTCCACCCGGGCGCACCGCAGTTGCAGCAACTTCACCTGGATAGCCCGTATACTCGCGCGTCTGATGATCGCCCTTCCCGACCACCGCACGGCGCCCGCGCGCGTCGGCGCACCGCCAACGTTGCCGGGGCGCCGAACGTCATGTGGGTCCTGATCACCTGCACACTGGTGACGACCCTGTACGCCACCACGATAACGATTGCCAACGTCTCCCTGCCGCAGATCCAGGGCTCGATGTCGGCAAGCCCCGATCAGATCGGCTGGGTGGTGACCTCCAACCTTATCGCCACTGCAGTCACCATCCCACTCTCCGGCTGGCTGTCGGCGCGCTTCGGCCGGCGCCGGGTGATGCTGGTCGGGGTCTCCGGCTTCGCCTTCGCCACCTTGATGTGCGGGCTGTCCAACTCGCTCACCGAGCTGGTCTTCTGGCGTGTCGTGCAATCATCCTGCGGCTCACCGCTGACCCCGATCTCGCAGTCGGTGGTGATCGACAGGTTTCCGGGTGAGAAGCGCGGCCCTGCGATCGCGGTGTACGGCTTCGGCGTGGTGCTCGGTCCGACCATCGCGCCGCTGCTGGGTGGCTGGATCAGCGAGGCCATCTCCTGGCGTTGGGTGTTCTTCATCCTGATCCCCATGGCGGGTCTGGCGCTGGCCGGCCTGTTCTTGTTCCTGGAGCCGGAGAAGCCAAAGGATCCGAAGGCACGGCTGGACTGGACCGGCTTTCTGAGCCTGTCGATCGCGGTGGGCTGCATCCAGCTGATGCTCGATCGCGGCGAGCGCGCCGAGTGGTTCAGCTCGCCCGAGATCATCATCGAGCTGTCGCTCGCGGTCCTCGCCGGTTGGGTGTTCCTGGTCCACAGCTTCACCACCGACCGTCCGTTCCTGGACCCCAAGCTGTTCACCGAGCGCAATTTCGCCCTGGGCATGGGCATCGCGGTGATCTTCGGCATGCTGTTCGTCACACCAATGGTGCTGATGCCAGCCATGCTCCAGCAGCTGCGCGACATCCCCGAGTTCACCGTCGGCACCCTGATCGCCGCACGTGGCCTCGGCACCATGGTCGCGCAGATCATGATGATGTACGCGGCCAATCGCTGGAGCCCACGCAGCCTTTTGTGGATCGGCTTTGGCGCACAGACCGTGGCCGGGCTGCAGATGGCCCACTACGAGGTCAACGTGACGCTGTTCGACGTCGCCTGGACCAGCATCATCCAGGGCTTCGGTGTCGGCTGCCTGTGGACACCGATCACCTTGGTGATCTTCTCCAACTTCGATCCGCGTCGCACCGCCGAAGGGGCGAGCCTGTTCCATTTCGTGCGCAGCCTGGGCTCGAGCTATTTCATCTCGGCAAGCTTCGTGGTCGTGTTCCACACCCAGAAGATCAGCTACAGCGAGCTGGTAAGGTGGATCAATCCGTTCCATGAGCCGCTGCGCTTCGATTGGGTCAACGGCGTGTGGAGCCTGGACAGTCTGCGCGGTTTGATGTCGATGGCCGGTGAGGTCGGCCGACAGTCCCTGACCATCGGCTTCGTCAACGCTTATGCGTTGTTCCTGTGGGCCTCGATCCTGGTCTACCCGCTGATCATGCTGGTGGCGTGGCCGGCCCGCGGCTACGTGCCGCCGCGCGGTTCGAGCAATGCTGCATAATGCACCCCATGCATCAAACGCCCACGGGCCAGGCATCCAGATATCAGCGGAGGTACCCGATGAAACTCCTGTACACCGGCAACTCGCCCTACGCACGACGCGCCCGCGTCGCCATCATCGAGGCAGGACTGAGCGATCGCATCCAGCAGATCGACATAGAGCCACGCGATGAGAACATCCAGCAGCTGCTCGACCACAACCCGAGTGGCAAGGTGCCGTTGCTGGTGCTGGACGAGGGCGGCGGTCTGTGCGAGTCGTTGCTCATCTGTCACTATCTGGACGAGCTGAGCGGGGGTCGACTGTACCCGAAGGACGGCGCCAGACGGCTTGCGGCACTGGAGCTGGAGGGCGTGGCGTCGGCGCTGATGGATTCGCTGTTCGTCCGCGCGCGCGAGAATCGTCGTGACGAATCCGAACGGTCGCTCGGCGTGATCCAGCTCGAAACCGTGCGCGCAGACCGCTGCTACGACGCGCTGCAGTTGCTGATAGGCGCCGGCGATGACATCGATCACATGGGTGGCTACGCGGCGGTCTGCGCGCTGGGCTACGCCGACTGGCGTCATCCAGGCGACGACTGGCGTGACGGCCGGCAATCGCTGCACGGCTGGTACGACCGGATGATGGAACGCCCGTCGCTTGCCCAGACCAAGCCTGTCTTCTGAACGGCGGGGTCGAAGCAGCGACGCTGCCGGCCGTGGAGCGAGAGCGCGGCTCACGCTCCACGGCAAGACATGCTCAGTCGCCCCAGCGCGACTTGACCGCCTCCCGATCCACCGCGCCGGTGTCGTCCGTCGGTAGCGAGTCGACGAAGACCACGTGCTTTGGCCGCTTGAATCGGGCGATACGGCTGGCGACGTGCTCGATCACCTGTTCAGCCTTCAAGGTCGGATCGCTGCTCTGCACCACCGCCTTGATGGCTTCGCCCCAGGTCTGGTCGGCGACCCCGAACACGCACACCGCGCCGACCGCCTCGAGCTCCATGATCACGGTCTCGACCTCGGCCGGATAGACATTCTCACCACCTGGCTTGATGAGCTCCTTCTCCGGCTTGCGCTTGACGTAGTAGAGCACGCCGTTCTCATCGAAACGTCCGACGTCGCCGGTGTGATGCCAGCCCCCCCTGAAGGTGTGCTCGGTCACATCGGGCTGGGCGAAGTAGCCCTTGAAGACGATAGGGCCACGCACCAGGATCTCACCCGGCGTGCCGGTCGGCACCGGCTGGTCGTAGTCATCGACCAGCTTCACGCTGCAGACGCTGCACGGCACACCGGCCGCGCCCATGAGGTCTCGGCAACGCTGCATGCTGACCCAACCGGTGGTCTCGGTCTGACCGAAGCCGGTCCAGAAGTCCGCGTTGGTCTCGCTGTGCAGACGCTCGATGGTGGCCGGCGCGTCCAGACCGCTGACGATACGCAGCGAATCGAGCTGTCCGGGCTGCGCCGCATCGAGCACGTTGTTGAGGACCGGCGGAAAGTCGCTCATGAAGGTCAGCGCGTGCGACTGGATCAGCTCGACGGCACGGGCCGCATCGAAGCTACGCATGACCACGTTCTGACCACCGGCATGCATCACCGCCAGGGCGCCGCCCAGGGCAGCGATATGGAACAAGGGCAATGCCAACAGGTTGCCATCGCCGGGCCCGAGGCCGAGCGCCGTCATGGTCTGCAGGTTCGAGAACAGCACGTTGTGGTGGGTGAGGATCGCGCCACGCGGAATCACGTCGACCGCGGCGGTCGAGATGATGGCGAAATCATCGTCCGCCGAGAGCACCGCCGGCTCGCGCGCCGCCGCGGCGTCATACAGCGTGTCGAAACCAACCCAGCCTGCCGGGGCCGCATCGAAACAGGTCTTCAGCACGTAGTCCGGCAGACTTTCGGGCAACACCTGCAGATAGTCGGAATCGATGACGATGCCGCGCGCATCGGCCCGCTCCAGGGAGCGCGCGACCTCGTCGGCCGACAGCCGCCAGTTGAGCGGATAGAGCACCACCCCTTGACGCGCGCAGGCGAAGTACAGCTCGAAGAAGGCCGCGCTGTTCTGCGCCAGCACCAGCAGTCTGTCACCCTGGCGCAGGCCAGCCGCGACCAGGCCGCCGGCCAGGGCGTCGACGCGATCGCGCATCTGCGCGAAGCTGCGCGCCTCGCCGGTCTCGGTCACCAGAGCGACCTCGGCCGCCCGACTGGCGGCATGCCCGGCCAACATGTCGTAGACCGTAAACGCCTGCGGATTCATCTCGTCCTCTCGATGGTTGGTGGCACGTCAGTCCGCCGCGTCACCGGCCATGGCCCGCGCCTCGCCATGCTGCGCGGCATAGATCGACCGATAGCCGACCTTCGACCAGTCCGGTGGCAGTCGAAACGACACGTCGTCGAAATGGGCGTGCCGGGCCGGCTTGCCACGTACGATCTCGCCGGTGTGGCTGGTCGGGGTCGGTGCCGGTGTGAAGGTGAAGGCATCGGCCGATGAGTAGACGTACAACAACATGGGTCGATCGATGTCCGAATGGTTCGGCGCCGAACCATGCAGCACCCGACAGTCGATGGCGCACACGGTGCCGGCCGGACCGGTCAGATCCACCGCCTGGGTCAGATCCAGCCGGGCCAGGTCCGTATCCTTCATGTGCCCGGTCCAGCGATCGCCGTCGTACATCTCATAGATCGGCCCGAGATGACTGCCGGGCAGCACCGACAACGGCCCTTGGTCGGGACCGGTGTCGTGCAGATACACGCCGAGGGTCAGCGGGCTGAAGTTGGTATGCGGCCAGGCCTGGATGTCCTGATGCCACTTGACCGGATCGCCATCACGGGCACGCTTGAAGTTCAGCTTGCTGCTGTGGAACTTGACGTCCGGGCCGACCAGGTCGGCAACCAGATCGGTGATCTCGGGATCGGTGGCGAAGTCCCAGTAGCCCGGATCCCGATCGACGGTGGCGCGGATGCGGCGCACGTTGGGCTGCTCGGCGCAATGGCCGGGCCCCAGGTCGAAAGCCTCGTTGGCGCTTTGCACCGTACGGCTCAGCTCGAGCTGGGCTTCGGTCAAGACACGCAGACGCTCGAGCCAGCGCGCGCTCAGATACCCCGGGCAGAGCACGTAACCCTGCTCGAAGTAACGTTCGCGCGCGGCCTGGTCGAGCACCAGCGGCGCATGGGCAAGAATCTGTTCAGGTCTCACGACTGTCTCGCTTGTGCCGCTTCAGTTGAACGCAATCAAACTGCGCGCCACCTCACCGGCGGCCAGGGCGTCATAGGCCTCGTTGATCTGATCGAGCGGATAGTTGCGGCTGACCAGCTGGTCGACCTTGAGCTTGCCCGACATGTACAGATCGCACAGCCGTGGGAGATCGATCCACGGCCGGGCCGAGCCATAGTACGAGCCCATCAGGATCTTCTCGTTGCGTGGCAATGACAGCGCGTTGATGGCGACGTCGTCGGTCTCCGGCGCCATACCGACCACCACCGCGGTGCCGCCCGGGCGGATCGCGTCGTAGCACTGCTTGATGGTGATGGTGTTGCCGAGCGCCTCGAAGGCATAGTCGGCGCCGCCCTTGGTGATCTCCATGATCGCCTCGATCGGATCCTGGTTGGACGAGTTGACCACGTGGGTGGCACCGAACTCACGCGCGTAGTCGAGCTTGTTCTGCTTGATGTCGACCGCGATGACCTTGTCGGCACCGGCCAGGGCCGCGCCCTGCACGCAGTTCAGACCAACCCCGCCACAGCCGATCACCACCACGCTCGAGCCGGCCGGCACCTTGGCGGTGTTGACCACCGCGCCGACGCCGGTCATCACCGAGCAGCCGATCAGCGCCGCCTTGTCCATGGGCATGTCCTCGCGCACCGGCACCGCGCCGGACTCCGGCACCACCGCGTATTCGGAGAAGCAGGCGGTGCGCGCGAAATGGTTGATGTCCTGACCGTTGCGATGCAGGCGCACGCCGCCTTGGAACATCTCGAAGCGCGGTGTCTCGGCGCCGTTGCACAGCACCGGCTGGCCACGCACGCAATGACTGCACCAGCCACAGTTGGGACGGAAGTTGAGCACCACCCGATCGCCGGCCTTGACGTGCCGCACCCCGGGCCCGACCCGCTCCACGTAACCTGCGCCTTCGTGACCGAGCACCACCGGCAACGGCACCGTCCAGTCACCGATCATCACGTGATAGTCGGAGTGACAGACGCCGGCGGCGGCCAGGCGCACCAGCACCTCACCTTCTTGCGGCTCGTCCAGATCCAGGGTCTCGATCACCATGGGCTTGTTGACTTCGTAGAGCACGGCCGCCTTGGTCTTCATGGGAGTTCCTCACTTCGGTCTTGGTCTTCGGTCTGGAGCTTGTAGTCAGGGTTCCGGTCCTGCCGGACAGCATCCTCGGTGGGCACAGTGTACCCAATTGCGGGCGGGGCCCGGCAATTGGGTACACTCTGGATTCACCCCCATTTGCCGCGTAGCCATGAGCATGAATCTGACCGACGAAGAGCGCGCGATGCTGGCCGGCGAGCTGGGCGAGCCGCGTCGCATTGCACTGCAACAACAACTGGCGGTCGGCCAGGTATTCGACGCACCGGACTTCGTCGAGGTCAGCCAGGCGCACATCATGTGTGACACCGAGTCGCTGGGCGAATCCGGGGTCGAGTTCCTCGAGTCGCTGGCCGCGCACCCGCGCGAGCAGTGTCGGGTGCGGATCCCGACCATCACCGATCCCCGGGGCCTCGATTTCTGCACCTACAAGCGCCTCAAGCAAGAGGAGAGCTGGGCAAGCCTGGAGCAACGCACCATCGATGCGTTGCGTGCCATGGGCGTGCTCATGACCGATACCTGCATCAACTATCAGACGGTCGCGCCCGCGGTGATGGGCGAGCACCTGGCGATGGGCGACACCGGCGTTACCATCTACAGCAACAGCGTGCTGGGCGCGCGCAGTAATTTCGAAGGCGGTCCGGCCGCGGTCTGCGCGGGTCTGACCGGCCGGGTACCCCGCTATGGCTGTCATCTGGACGAAGGCCGACGCGGCACGCACCTGTTCGAGGTACGCGACCGCCCCCATTCGCTGAGCGATTGGGGCGCGCTCGGCGGCCTGGTCGGCAAGCACAGCGGCTCCTATTGGAGCGTGCCGGTGATCGACGGTATCGAGCGCGCACCGACCTCGGACGAGCTGAAGCATTTCGGCGCGGCGCTCGCGAGCTTCGGCTCGGTGCCGATGTTCCACATGGTCGGCGTAACCCCCGAGGCACCGGATCTGCAGAGCACCTTCGACGGCCCGCCACCAGCGCCGCGGGTCTTCGACCGGGCGGCGCTGGACGGCTTCTATGCCGGCTTCGGCCGGCATCCGGACGGTGTGGACGTGGTGGTGTTCGCCGCGCCACAGCTGTCGATTCTGGAGATGCAACAGCTCGCCGACCTGCTTTTGGACAAGCGGGTGCACGAGCAGACCACCCTACTGGTCGCGACCTCGCCAGAGAACAAGTCGGCGGCCGACCGCATGGGTCTGACCGAGGTCATGGAGAGCGCCGGCGCGGTGGTGATGTCCGGTGTCTGCTTCTATCAGATGCACGCCCGCGAGATGGGCATCGCCAACGGCTGGAAACGTCTGCTCACCAATTCCGCCAAGCTGGTCAACATCATCGCCGGCTACGGCTACGAGCCGGTGCTTGCGAGCATGGAAGACTGCGTCGAGGCCGCGGTAAGGGGTCGATACTGAGATGACAACGCAAGCCGGGGAGCGAATCTACAAGGGCCACATCGGCATCGGCGAGCCCTGCACCGCGCTGGCGCTGGTCGCCAAGGACGACTTCAGCGCACGCTACGATCTGGACCGGATCAAGGGTGTGTTCTCGCGCCCCGCGCACGCCTTGCACGGACAGTCCTACGTTGGCCGGGTGCTGATCCTGAACAACGCCAAGGGCGGCGTCGCCACCTCCTGGATGCTGCGGGAGATGCTGCAACGAGGCATGGCGCCGGCCGCGCTGCTGCTGAACCGCGCCAATCCGATCATGGTGCAGGGCGCCGCCTTTGCCGGTCTGACCTTCATGGACCGCTTCGAGGTGGATCTGACCGACGTGGTGCAGACCGGCGACAGCGTCACGGTGGATCCGGCGGCGGGGGTGGTTCGGGTGAGATCGGGGTGAGGGGCTGAGCTGGAGCGTGCTTGAACCGGACCGCGCCGGCCCTGCCCCGCACGACAGAGCCCCCACGGTCCGAACGAACGTCAGGGTTCAGCGATAGATAGGGACGTGCGGTGAACCGATTCGAACGCCTCATCAAGATCCATCGACTGCTGCAAAGCTCGAGACCGCTGTCCATCCAACGTTTCATGGAGGAACTCGAATGCGCCCGCGCGACCATCTTCAGGGACTTCGACTATCTACGCACCTTTCTGGACGCGCCGATCGTCAACGTCCGCCTGGACGATGGCAGCCACGGGCATCATTACGATCCCAGCGCCGAACGGTTCGAGTTGCCCGGCCTGTGGCTGAACGCGAGCGAGCTGCACGCGCTGTTGGTCGCTGAGCAACTGCTGGAAAGCGTTCAGCCCGGATTGCTCACACCACGGCTGCGGCCATTGCGAGGCCGGCTGCGCAAGCTACTCGGTGAGAGTGGTTATGCGCCGGACGCAGTCGCGCAACGCGTAAACGTTCGCACTCATGCACACCGCGCGCTGGAACCCGATGCGTTCGGCACGGTGGCTCAGGCGGTCCTCGCGTCGAGCAGACTGCAATTCCAGTACCGCTCACGCAGCCGCAACGAACTGCGCGAACGCACGGTGCATCCGCAAAGACTGGTGCACTACCGGAGCAACTGGTATCTGGCCGGCTGGTGCGAGGATGCCGAAGACCTGCGCATGTTCTCCCTCGATCGGGTACGCGAGCCAAGACCTATCGACGGCACC
>JAGRHX010000868.1 GCA_020444775.1 Gammaproteobacteria bacterium | reverse complement strand
TCAGCAGATAATCCCAGAGCGTCTGCAGATGTAGCCAGGCGGCGGCCCGCTCGGCCGGCTTGTCGCGATCGACGCAGAACAGCTCGAACACTGGATCCAGCATCGCGTAGTCTGGCTCCGTGGCCGTGATGCCCTGCAGCTCACTTGGCAGCGCGCTCTGCAGCACGCACATCCGTAGCATTCTTGCCTCGAGCGCGGCCAGTGTCGGGGCGCGTGCGTGCGTCGGCAGACCCTCGGCCGTGGTATGGCCGGCTCTTCGAGCCTGCTCCTGAACGCACGCCCAGGCGGCGGTGCCGAGGAATTCCTGGAGCCCTCTTGATTCGCTCCGACCCTGTTCGATGAGCGTGTCGACGAGCCTGTGAAGCTGGCGTCTGGGCAGTCGCTGGCCCACCAGCAACCGGCGTAGCGCGGGCCGGATCGCCGCCCAGTTGCGTGGCGGCGAGAGCGGCAGACGCAGACCGGCTGCTTCGAGCCCGCCATAGCGCTTCTCGAAGAATTCACCCAGATCCGCCTCGACCGGATAGTCGATCGACTCGAGCACGAGATAGTCGAAGAAATTCTGCGCGTGGAAGCGACCTTCTCGCTGCTTGACGCGCTCCGCCAGCCGGCGCGCGGCCTCGGTTATCCGACCAATCGGTGCCTTGGCGCTGCAGAGAACTAGTCCCGCCGCGTGGGTCAGCCGATACCGTTGCGGCCCACCCGATTCCGCCATTGACCCGGACTTGTCGGCATAGCACCAGTCGGCCGAGCGCTCGTAGAAGAACTGCAGCAAGGGCCACCCGAGCCAGGCTGGCACCACCATGATCAGCTCGTCACCACCCCACAGCAGCGTATCGAGGCGAAGGTAGGTGGTGTGTGTGCCGATCGATCGGTCTGGATCCTGCTCGAGCGTGGGATCGTCGCCCTCATCGACCTCACGCAGCCCGTCGGGAAAACGGCAGTCGCCAGGACCGCCGGATATCAACAGTTCGATGAGCACATCGCGCAGCCACTGCGCTCGCAAGGTTCGAAAAGCCTGGTCCAGGGCTTTCTGGCGCTCGATCTGCGTCCCGAGCGATGGCGGGCGACCGTTGCGGTCCGGCGCCGCCAGGATGCTCGACTGGATCTGGCCGAAGCGATTGCCATCGCAATAGAGCACCGCCATCTTGTCCGCCAGCGACTCGAAACGCGTGGCGCCACACAGATGCTGGAAGTCCGGTGAGAAACGAAAGAAGCCCAAGGCCCTGGCTAGCGCTGCGTCGTTGCACAGCTCGGCGACGCTCTTTCCATAGAATGACCGGCGTTGTCTGCGCCCTTGACGATAGCGTAGCCAGACCGACTCGCTGACTGCGCGCAAGCCGCCGCGATGACCCACCACGTAGGCATCAGGGCCACGCATGCGAGTACCCTCCAGCTCGCAGGGGCTGTCGGCGGGGCCACCACTGGGGACGGGATCGGGCGCAGTGGCGAGACTTCGTAGCTGTTGAAAGCGGATCCGGGCGTGCAGCAGCTGTCTTGCCTGGATAAGCGAGGTGGCCTCGCATTCGGCCACTAGCAGCGTGATTGGTGCAAGGCTCCTCTCGTCCCTGAGGGCACGCAGCACCCGCTCGAGGATGCCGCTATCGTGGACAAACGCTTCACGCACAACGAACAGGCCGACTGAGGCGCCTTCCGACACCACCTCGAGTTGCGAGCAGAATCGTCGCTTGACCAGCTCCACCGCATCCTTCAGCAGCTCGCTGGCGCCACGGATGACGCTGAGCTGGCTGGTATCGAATAGGACCGCGTCTAGATTGACGCCCTCGACCTGCAGGAAGCGTTTGCTGTCTGACCGTGCCATCGTCTCATCCTTGGATTGTCCCGGGCCCATCCCTGGTGGTAACGGTGCTTAACGGCTCGGCTAGCGTGGGTGCCGACCGGCGCATTGGCATGCTGCGCAGTTTCAGGGGCCCACCCTACGGGCACCGATTCCCCCGGCGCTGCCATAGACCAGCTCCTACCAGGAGACTCAAGTTCTATCATAGTTGCCGAGCGTTTGCGTAGCGCGCGGCGCGAGCCGAGGTGCGTTTGTCCAGGCATACTGTCGGGCCAGCGACCAGCGCGGGTGTCCGGTCGGTCGTCATCGAATCGCTCGTCGATGCTCCAACATTCAAGACAGGGATGCTGCAGCGATGCTAGAAGAGCCCATCCGCCTTCTCACTGGCAACCCGATTGAGCCTGATCCGGCGAGTCCAGCGGCCGCGCAGGGCCAGATCGAGAGCTTGACCCAAGCCAGCTTCAGCCGCTTCGTGCTTCCGTTTGGCTACCATCTGGTGCCGGCCAAGGACTTGGAACCGCGAGTGGTCGCTCGGAGTGCGGCTGGTTCGCCACCTACGCCATGCCCGCTGTTTACACAGATGGATTGGCCGATGGCGGCGGTCTCGAGCTGGCAGAGCTACTTCATCGAGGAGACGGTCCGGGTGCTGGCGCAGTCGACCCGCTGGTTTCGCTACCTGGGCGACACCGAGTGGTTGAATGGGACGCTGCCCGCGACCGACCCACGCACACCGATCAAGGCATTGGCGCTGGCGCCGGAGCTTGCGCTGTTCGAGTTCCAGGTGCCGGCCAGAGGTAACGCTATCGACCTGCTTCAGACAGGCTTTCTCATCTTGACCTATTGGTTCGACGGACCATTGCGTCTGCACGATCTGCTGCGCTTCAACGATCGCTTTCGACAGCTCACGCACGGATTTCCGCGTCTTGATGACGCCGGTGCACTCGAGGCGCCCTTTCATCACCAGTTCTTCGACATCCTTCGCTCTAGCAATGAGCAACGCAAACCCGAGGCAGCAGCGGACCACGCTGAGATGCCCGGCTTCTGGCACTGGGCGCGATTGCTGAGAACGCCTATCGAGACGAACGACAGGCAGTCGCTTCGGCTGATGAGCGACGCCCATTTCAAGGTCATGAGGCAATGGGCATGCGGCGAGCTCAGCCCGAGCGCACCCCGTAGTCAGGTCTTGCCGTTCAATCCGATGGTCTATGCTGACACGCGCACCTATGTCTGGACCTGCGCGGCCCTGGCGGATTCTGGGCAAGTCTCCGTGGCATGGGGCGAGGAGAAGCAGGCCTGGCACGAGCGGGCGGACTGGACAAGACTACTCAATATTGACGCGCCACCACCACCCGGCGGCTTGATGCACGAGCGGGCGACTGAATTCGAGCGGCGTTTCACCGGTGCGCGTAGCTACCGGCGCTGGGCCCACTTCGGCACCCTGTACGGCTTCACCTATCACAGCGGAGCGGCGCTCTGCACGGTGCCACCACGCAACGACCCACCTGTGGTTGCCCATTTCCGACTTCATTACTTTCAGATTGCCCTGCTGATGCTGTACTTGCGAGTGTCGCTGTTCCGGTTCAGCAATCGTCTCAGCTCGCAGACACCCGGGCCCAGAGATCGCGCCCTGTCCGATTGGAGTCATCATTTCGAGTCGCTGCGGCTGGCGCTCGTGCGGCTGGTCAACCGTTATGAGTTCCCACTGCTATCTAACCAGCAGCAAGCGATCGAGATGTATGCCTTGATGCGCGAGCATATGGATGTCGACAAGCTCTTCGAGGAGGTGCGCAACGAGGTTCAGGCGAGCCAGGAGTTCCTCACCCAGCAGAGCGAGCGCACGCGAAGCCTTGGTCTGGGAGTGATTGCGACCCTGGGGCTGCCACTCGCCGCCACCACATTGCTGTTGGGCGACAAGCTGTTGACCGGTGGCCAAGTTGATGCGTCGATGTCATCAACAGCCAAGCTCACGATCATTGCGCTGATCCTGATGCTCTGTATTATCGGTGCGGTGTTCGTGGACAAGCTCAACTGGGGCTGGCGCTGGCTTGCACACCGTATCAAGCAAGTCGGGCGTTGGGTGTGGGCACGAATCATCAGCGCGCTGGGTTGAGGGACGGCGCGCGCGGCGCAGCGTGCTCTACGCTTCGATCCGTCTGAACCGCCCCGGCTTTC
>JAGRHX010000867.1 GCA_020444775.1 Gammaproteobacteria bacterium | reverse complement strand
GCGCGCAGCAGCTTGTGCAGACAGGCCATGATGAAATGCATCTGGCATTCGGCGTGGAAGATGATGCTGCCGCCGTGCGCGAGGTTGGTGTTCGGCCCGTACATCAAGAACAGGTTCGGGAACTCCGGCACGCAGATGCCGAGAAAGGCACGTGGATCATCCTCGCCCCAGCGCTCGCTGAGCCGCCGACCGCCGCGGCCGATGAACTCTATCGGCCAGGTCAGGCGGTTCGCGTGAAAGCCGGTCGCGTAGATGATGACATCGGTGGGCACGCGATCATGTTCGGTGACTATCGCGTCCGGCTCGATACGCAGGATCGGGTCGGTCAGCAGATCGACGTTGTCCCGCTTCAGGGTCCGGTACCAATGATTGTCGATCAACATGCGCTTGCCGAATGGGGGGTAGTCGGGCCGCACCTTGGCGAGCAGCGCCGGATCGTCGCCGACCTGCTCTTCGATGTAGCGCAGGAACATGCGTCGGTGCTGATCGTTGCGGGCATTCATCGAGCGCTCGGGATGTGCCCAGTCGGGGTCGCGACGCAACGACGGAAGCAGCGCGTCCGCGAAGCCCCAGAACAGACGGAATCGATACCAGCTGGCGTAATACGGTAGATGCTGGAGCAGCCATCTCTTTGGCGCGCTGACCCGCTGGTGATAGAAGGGGTTGTGCAGCGCCCACTGTGGCGAGCGCTGGAAGATGCTCAGCCGTCCGACCTGCTCGGCGATCCGTGGCACGAACTGCATCGCGCTGGCGCCGGTTCCAATCACCGAGACCCGCCGGTCGCGCAGATCGCAGTCATGATCCCAGTGGGCGGAATGAAACGCCGGTCCCTGGAATCGATCGAGACCCTCGATCCGCGGCAGCTTCGGCCGATTGAGCTGACCCACGGCACAGATCAGCACATCGGCGCTCAACTGCTCCTGCTCGCCGTCGCGGTTCTTCACCGTCACCCGCCAGCAACGGCCATGCTCGTCGAAGCGTGCCTGGGTGACCTCGGTCTTGAAACGGATGTGCGGATTGATCCCGTACTTGTGGGCGCAGTGCTGCAGATAACGCAACAGCTCTGGCTGCGGCGAATAGAAGCAGGACCAATCGTGATTCGGTTCGAAGGAGTAGGAGTAGAAGTGATTGGGCGTGTCGACCCGACAATCGGGATAGGTGTTCTCGAACCAGGTGCCACCGAGCGTCGCGTTCTTCTCGATGATCGTGAATGCAAGACCGGCCTCGCGTAGCTTGATACCGGCCAACAGCCCGCTGGCGCCGGCGCCGATGACGATCGCCGACGGGCGTGCATCATGCCGCTGCGTGTCCGTCCGCGGCTTCTCGGGCGCATCTGGCCGGATATGCTGGAGGTCCCTGTTGACGTTACTGTTGACGTCACTGTTGAACCCCATGTCGCTGAGCATCATCGGCACATATTCGGCCGGGATCTGCTCACCGACACAGAAGCCCATCATCCGCATCAAGGTAGCCGGCGGTGGCACCGGTGGCAGTCCGGCGCCGCTGTCGCGCCAGGCACGCAGGAGCTGGAAGACGCGCTCGCGCAGACGGCTCTGGGTCTCGGGTGACATCTCGTCCGTGCCCTCGTCGAAGGGCAAGGCCATGCGCGACGGCCGGCCATCGCGTTCCAGCAGATCGAGCTCGCCGCTGAGCTGCATGGCGACCATCATCAAGGTCGGTAGATTGCCGCCGGCAATCGCCTCGCGTAGCGCTTCATCGCCGCCGGGTAGTGAGTCGGGGATCGTGGTCTTCACATGATTGGCCGTATCGGGAACATCGACAGAAGATGCGGTGCGGGCACGCAGTGACCGACCGGGCTACGTGCGCCGTTGGGCGGCGTCGCTGCTCGGCAGCACTCAGCGACGCGCGACCAGCAGTCTGACTCCCGCGCGGCCGGTCTGCTCGGAATGCATGGTGCCGGCACCCACCTGGCAGACCTCGCCGGGCAGATAGCGTCTGCTGTTGCCATCGATGCCGATGCGCAGCTCACCGCCCAGCACCAGCAGACGCGCATCGAACCCGTGGCTGTGGGGCTCGCGGGACATCTCGGCCGGGTGGGTCACCTCCACCGGCTCCTGGTAGCCGTCCGCAATGGCCTTCTGCTCGAATTCTGTTCGGTTCATCGCCTCGTCTCCCATCGCTCGATGAGCGTGCTCGTGGGTCCTTGTCAGGATCTTTGCGCACAATGGTCCGATGTCGTTGAATCCAGATCCAGTGGCAGGAAGCGGGTAGCACCGCCCGATCCGTCGGATCTCGAGTCCTCACCAACCCTGGAGAACAGACATGCGCACACCAGCGGCGATCATGGAGCAACGCGGCGGAGCGTGGCGAATCGACGATCTGGAGGTGGCCGCGCCGGGGCCGGGAGAGGTGCAGGTCCGGGTGGTTGCCAGCGGCATCTGCCAGACCGACGTACACGCGCGGGACGGCTTCTTCGAGAGCTTGCCATGGCCGGCTGTGTATGGGCACGAGGGTGCCGGGGTGGTGGTCGCGGTCGGACCCGGCGTGACCGGTCTGCGTGAGGGAGATCCGGTGATCATGGCCAGTCCGTCCTGCGGTGAGTGTACCGAGTGCCGGGCCGGCTACGAGTGCTATTGCCTGCACAGCCAGCGTCTCAAGCAGAGCGGCCGGCGCATCGACGGTACGCTCGCTTTCGAGCGGGCCGGCGTGCCGCTGTGCGGGTCGTTCTTCCAGCAGTCGTCGTTCGCCACGACCACGCTCGCCACCGGGCGCAACACCATCAAGGTGCCGGACGACCTGCCGTTGGACGTGCTAGCGGCGTTCCCGTGTGGAGTCAACACCGGTGCCGGCGCGGTGATGAACACCCTGAAGCCGGTGGCCGGTGATTCATTCGTGGTGTTCGGGGTCGGCACGGTCGGCTGCGCGGCCTTGATGGCGGCGCGCCTGGCGGGCTGTGAGCCGATCGTCGCGGTCGACCTCCACGAGCCAAGGCTCGAGCTTGCGCGCGAGCTGGGCGCGAGCCACACCTTCGACGCCCGTGCGCCCGAGCTGGTCGAACGGATCCGAGAGAGCGTCGACGGTGGTGCCCGCTTCGCGCTCGAAGCGGCTGGTTTCCCGGAGTCCTTGCGCGCAGCCATCGAGGTGCTGGGGCCACGCGGCACCGCCTGTCTGGTTGGCAGCGCGGCGCCCGGGGTCGAGGTGAGCGTGGAGATGAAACGCATCCAGCGCGGTCGCCGGGTGTGTGGTTGCGTGCAGGGTGAGTCGCAGGTGCAGCATTTCCTGCCCGAGCTCATCGAGCTGTACCGACAGGGCCAGCTACCGGTGGACCGATTGGTCCGCCACTACGAGCTGGCGGACATCAACGAGGCGGTGGCCGACATGCTGTCCGGTCGGACCATCAAACCGGTGCTGCGCATGCCGGCCCCTTGACCGTGTCGACCCTGGACGTGTCGAATGCGGCGCGCGTTGTGCGCTACGATAGCGGGCCTCATCCAAGCAGCGTAGCGCCAAGACATGGGTAACAGGATCGTCTTCGTCACTCCCTTCCCGGACGCCGCGGGCGCGGCCGTCGAGATGACCCCGAAGGGTTTCGAGATCACGGTCGCCGCCGCCGGTAGCGCCGAGTACCGGGCCGCGATCGGTGAGGCCGACTATCTGATGGGCTTCGTCGCCGGTCTCATCCAGTCCGACCTGTATGCCCAGGCGCCGCGACTGAAGCTGATTCAGCTCCTCAGCGCAGGCTACGACGAGGCTGACATCGAAGCCGCCCGGCGCGCCGGCGTGCCGGTTGCCAACAACGGCGGCGCCAATTCCAACGCGGTGTCCGAGCACGCCATGCTGCTGATGCTGGCCTGTCTGCGAAGACTCACCTGGCAGCACAAGAGCGTCAGCGCGGGTCAATGGCGCGGCAACCAGACGCCCCGAGTGCACGAGCTGCGCGGCAAGACCGTGGGCATCATCGGTCTGGGCACGATCGGCAAGAAGACCGCGCGGCTGGCGCGAGCCTTCGGCGTCGATCTCATCTACTACGACGTCAAGCGACTCACCGAGGCGGAGGAAGATGCACTCGGCGTGCGCTTCAGACTCAAGGACGAGCTGTTGCGCAGCGCGGACCTGGTGAGCCTGCACACACCGCTCAACGACAGCACCCGGCACATGATCGGCGCCAGCGAGCTGGCGCTGATGAAGCCGTCGGCAATCCTGGTCAACACCGCTCGCGGCCCGGTGGTCAACGAGACGGCGCTGTACGAGGCGCTGAGCAACGGCACGATCGCCGGTGCCGGTCTGGACGTCTTCGACGAGGAGCCGCCACCGCCGGACAATCCACTGTTCGGGCTGGACAACGTGGTATTGACAGCGCACCTGGCCGGGCCGACCCTCGAGAGCCACACCGCGCGGGTGCGCAACGGATTCGACAACGTGCAGCGTGTAGCGCGCGGCGAGGCCCCCTTGTGGGTGATCCCGGAGATGGACGACTAGACGAGTCTTGCTCGACTGAAATCTCGACAGGGGAATCCGAGCGAGGCTGCCAGTACTCGGTTTTCAGCAAACGGCTGCTCGTGAAACGCTCGTGATGGAGTGTGCGGTCGATAGACCAGGTCTTGAAAACACGGATTGTACGAGGACCCGGTATGGTCATCATCAGCTCGTTCGATAAGTGTCTGCCGCGGTACGGGCCGCCGTCATACGGCGAAGACCAGTGGCTGAGACGGTGCGCGCCGCGGCATACATCGAGCTGAGCCCCGGCTGGGTGGCCAGAGGGCTGGCGGCCATCATTCTTGGTCTCGCGTGCGCTCACCTTTATTCGGGACCCGGTCGTGGATGATGCTGGTCGCCGTCACGGTCGAGGAATGTCTTGAGATGGCCGGTCTCACGACCCTGATCTACGCCCAGATGGACTTGCTCCGGGCCAACTCGGTGGAACTCCGTATTCGATTCGAGCCCTCGCCAACCGGCTAGGCAGCAGGGGTCGAGCGGCCGGCTCTCATCCACGCTCGCGCCCGATCCGCCGCAGACCCTCTATCGCCGTCTGCACGGCGAAGGCCGCCTCGAAGTCCGGCATGCTGTGGGTGCCACCGCCAGCCCAGTCGGCGATATTGTCCAGCTGCTGGCTGAACCAGTGGGCGGCCGGATCGGCGGGTACCTCACCGACCGGTTGCCAGGGCCCGCCATCACTGCCGATGAGGCCGTACAGCCCGACCGTGGCGCGGGACTCGCGCTCGCCCCAGACCGTGTACTCGAAGCGGTCCGGTCCCGCGCCCTCGGTGCTGGCGAGCAGGCTCACCGGCACCCCCCCACAGCGCAGCTCGGCGATGATGCGCGTCTCGGCGGCGCCGTCCGCCTCGCCACCGGCGAGGCGCGCGTCAATCACCTCGACCGTGCCGAACAGACGCTGGGACAGGAACAGATAGTGCGAAACCACTTCACGTAGCAGCCCGCCCTGGGCATCGCGCGCAAGCCACGGTGCTTCCGCGTAGCGTCGTGCGGCCCAGTCCCGGCCGTGAACCACGAGCTCGGCGCCGTGCACCCGCCCCAGGGTGCCCGCGGCCAGTGTCCGGGCCAGTGCGTTCCCGGCGCCCGAGGCGTAGATGAAGTTGACCGCGTTCGGCACCCCGCTGGCCGCCGCCTGTGCGACCAGCGCACGGCTCGCGTCGAGGTCGATACCCAGGGGTTTCTCGCAGAGCACCGGTCGGCCGGCGGCCAATGCAGCACTTGCATGCGCGGCGTGGGTGGCCGGTGGCGACGCCACGTACACCACGTCCACATCGGGATGCTCGATCAGCGCCTGCACGTCCGCTACGGATTCGACCTCGGGGTGGCCGGCGAGGACCTGCGTCTTTCGGGCCCCATCCGGGTCGAAGGCAACCGCCGGACGGACCCGGGCGTGCTGAGCGGCGTTGCGAAGCATGCGCTGGCCGATGGAACCGAGGCCGATGAGGCCGATGCCGATACGCTCGTTCATGAGACACCCTTCATTGTGGTTACTGATATCCCGCGCATGGTGAGTCCGCGGCGTCGACCGTCCATGTCCATAGGGCGAAGATGTGCCGTCCGTTTCGTGCCATTCTCGCGTCGGCTGCGCCCCGGTGGTGTCCTGGTTTCATGGCGATCACGGGCTGGACCGCCGATCCCGGCAAGCATCGGTGCTCAAGTTCCGCGACCGCCGAACGTTCAGACGCAGCGTGCCGGTCCGACGGCCGGCGACGATTCAATGCCTGGCGAGC
>JAGRHX010000866.1 GCA_020444775.1 Gammaproteobacteria bacterium | reverse complement strand
GGGCACGGGTTGGCGGCCAGCACCACCATGCCGCGAGCGGGGTAGGTCGCCGACTCGTATCCTCGGGCGATCGTCAACTCGCCGCTCTCCAGCGGCTGGCGCAGCGCCTCCAGCGCCGGCCGGGTGAATTCCGGCAACTCGTCCAGGAACAGCACGCCGCGGTGGGCCAGCGAGATCTCGCCTGGCTGTGGACGCACGCCGCCGCCGATCAGGGCGACCGAGGAGCAGCTGTGATGCGGTGCGCGGAACGGTGGCTCGCGCCAGCGAAACGGATCGAAGCGACGGCCCGCGACCGACAGCACCGCGGCCAGCTCCAGGGCGTGCTGGTCGCTCAATCTCGGCAGCAGTCCGGGCAGACGGTTCGCGAGCATGGTCTTGCCAGTCCCCGGTGGGCCGATGAACAGCAGGTTGTGGCCGCCCGCCGCGGCAATCTCCAGGGCTCGTTTGGCGCGATCCTGGCCGCGTACGTCGCTCAGATCCGGGGCGATCGGATCATTTGCGATGCTCGGTAGCGACGCTGCATCCGCTTTCGAGCCAGGAGGCGGGGGGCGTGGGCTGAGACGTTGAGCGCCGGTCAGATGCTCGATGACCTCCAGCAAGGTGCCGGCGCCGAGCACCACGCAGGTCGAGACCAGCGCGGCCTCCTCGGCGTTGTCGTGGGCCAGGATCAGCGCCTGATGAGCGTCGCGGCAGGCCAGCGCGGCTGGCAGCGCGCCGATCACCGGTCGCAGGGTGCCATCCAGGCCGAGCTCGGCGTAGAGCGTGTGTGAGGCGAGCTCGCGACCATCGATCTGGCCCGATGCGGCAACGATGGCGACCGCGATCGCGAGATCGAAACGGGTACCCGGCTTTGGCAGCTCAGCGGGCGCCAGGTTGACGGTGATGCGGCGACGCGGGAACTCGAAACCACTGTTGATTATCGCGCTGCGCACCCGCTCCTTGCTCTCACGCACCGTGGTCTCGGGCAGACCAACGATCGAGAAGCCCGGCAGACCAGTGGTGGTGTGGACCTCGACGATGACCTGTGGGGCGCCGATACCGACACATCCACGGCCAAGGCTTGCGGCAAATCCCATGTTCACGATCCCTGTGAACGAACGTCTCGATGGTTCCGGCCCTGCTGTTGATGCATGCCGGGCGTGTCACAACCCCCGAGGCACCTCGACGACCGCGTGCCGGTCGGGCATGGCGCCTCCGATCTGCGCCTCCAGGCAACGCATTGGATCGGAGCTGGTGGGGATCGGAGCTGGTGGCGATCAGGGCTGCTGGCCGGTCTCCAGTGCCTGCAGTCTTCGCTCGATCGCATCGAGCTTCTCACGGGTGCGCTTCAGCAGCTCGGCCTGGACCTCGAATTCCTCCCTCGGCACCAGGTCAACGCGCGCCAGCGCGGAGGACAACGCGGCGCTCAAATTGCGACGCAGGTCGCTGCCGGGCTCAAGCACTTCCTCTGGCAGCCGATCCAGGATACGTCGGATGACCGACTCGAACTTCGTGCGCTCGTTCACGACTTGAATTTCCCGATTTCAGGTGGACTTCCCAATGCTGGATAAGCGTCTACACTGGGTTGGTGCAGGCGTCCAACCATACCGCTTTTCGCGCACCGTGGTGAGCACGTTTCCGGTGCGCTTGCCGGCGTGCGTAGACAGTCTCGCAGGCCGTCGCGTACAGCCGGTCGAGGACCGTGGGCTCGGCGTTGCGGCAGGTCCGCGCGGTCGCGGCCCGCGGGGTATCCAAAGTCCTATTGCCCACATAAAATACAAAGCTTTAGCCGAACTCACACTTCTCAAGCGCAGGGTTTTCAGATAGCCATGGCCCAGCCCCGTCTCGTCGACAAGGCAGTTCTCAAGACGCTCGTACCGCCGCAATCGTTGAATGCCGAGAACTTCCAGGAGCTCGCCAGCAAGGCGGTGGTGGAGGAGGTACCGGCCGGACGTGTGATCTTCAAGAAGGGTGACGTCGATCGGAAGACCGTCTACGTCCTGCAGGGCGAGGTCGAGCTGCTCGGTGAGAGTGGCCAGAGCGTGGTCACTGGCGGTACTCCCGAAGCCCGTCATCCGCTGGCCAACCAGCAACCACGGCAGGCCACCGCGAAGGCGCGTGGCAACGTGCAGATAACTCGTTTCGACAGCGATCTGCTCGACATCCTGCTGACCTGGGATCAGCTGTCCGGTATCGAGGTGAGTGAGCTGTCTTCCATGGAGGACAGCCCCGATGACGAGAATGTCGATTGGATGACGCGCATCCTGCAGTCCAAGGCCTTCCTGCGTATTCCCCCCGCGAACATCCAGCACATGTTCATGCGTTTGCAGGAGCTGCCGGTCAAGGCCGGCCAGGTCATCATCAACCAGGGTGATGACGGCGATTATTACTATGTCATCAGTCGTGGGCGCTGCAAGGTGACCCGTGCCTCCGCCAACGGTTCGAGCGTCACGCTCGCGCATCTCTCCGATGGGGACGCCTTCGGCGAGGAAGCGTTGCTATCAGAATCCAAGCGCAACGCGACCATCACCATGGAGACCGACGGTCTGCTGATGCGCTTGTCCAAGGCCGACTTCGAAGAGCTGCTCAAGGCGCCGATGCTCAACGAGGTCGATCTGGAGCAGGCCAAGGAGATGGTCCGTCAGGGGGCAACCCTGGTCGATGTGCGGATGGAGAGTGAGTTCGAAGGGGGCTCAATCAAGGGCAGCATCAACGTGCCGCTGTTCATGCTGCGTCTGAAAGCGGAATCGCTCGACCCGAACAAGCGTTACATCTGTTACTGCGAGACCGGCAGACGAAGCTCCGCCGCGGCCTATCTGCTCAGTGAGCAGGGCTTCGACTGTTTCGTCCTCAAGGGCGGGCTGCAGGGGATAGCCAGACACGCCGAGGCCTGATCCGCGTAGATGCGTGGGCGCGCTATAGTCGCGCTTTCAGCTGCACGGTAGGGTCACATGAGCAAGCTCGAGCGGAAGGCGCCAGCGCAACCCCCAGCGCAATATGCCGTAATCGGTTTTCCGATCGCCCACAGCCGTTCGCCCTTCATTCATGCGCGCTTCGCGCACGCCAGCGGCGAGCATCTCGAATACGGCGCCATCTCTGCTCGGCCCGAGCATTTCCAGGCGGTTGTCGCGAGATTCCAGCGCGCTGGCGGCCTCGGCCTGAATGTCACCACACCGCACAAGGAGGCGGCCCGCGAGCTGGCCCGGGAACTGTCGAACAGAGCCGAGCAAGCGGGCGCGGTCAACACGCTCAGCTGGCGCGGCGACCACTGGTTTGGAGACAATACCGATGGCGTGGGCCTGGTAACCGACCTGAGTGTCAACCTCGGCATTCGTCTGAAGGATGCCGATTGTTTGATGCTGGGTGCCGGCGGCGCCGCGCAAGGGGTCGCGAGGCCGCTGCTGGAAGCGGGACTTGGCAACCTGACCATCGTGAACCGTACCGCCGAACGGGCCCATCGGTTGGCCCGCAGTCTGGCAGATGAGCGGGTGCAGGGTTTCGGGATGGACGCAATTCCGGACCGACGCTTCGACCTGGTCATCAATGCGACGGCCGCGGCTCTAAGTGGCGAAGCGTTGCAGATTCCGGCAGGCAGCATCGATGCAGGAAGCTGCTGCTACGACATGATGTATGGGGCCGAGCCGACCGCATTCCTGCGTTTCGCCCGAGATGCAGGCTGCACCAATCTCAGCGATGGTCGTGGCATGTTGGTCGAGCAGGCCGCGGAATCGTTCTTCATCTGGCGGGGCAAGCGGGTTTCCACCGCTGCCGTGATTGCCGCCCTGAGCGATCTGTTGGAGCCGGCGTGAGCGGTGATGCCAAGACCAGGGCCCGCCAGGCATGCCCGGATCCGGACCGGATCGCAGGAATATACACAGCAAATGCGCATGGATACTTCCGCGATCATTCTGCCGTGGATTATTACGATAGCTCTATAACATGCTGATAGATAATGAATTAATTGGTAATGTAAAAAAACGACCCGGTACTCTGGCAATTTTCCCTCAGATCTGCGTCAGTTTCCTCCACAAAGTTATCCACAGGTCGCGACGGCCGTGATTGAGAGCGGATGACACCCGCATGGGTGCGGTGACCGGGCCGTTCAGGTGCGCAAGATGGCGCCGGCACGGTGCACCAGCTCGGTCAGACGCGCGAACTCCTCGATCTCGAGCGTCTCCGGGCGCCGATCTGGACGTATGCCGGTGCTGTCCAGCTGCTCAGGACTCAGATACCGCTTGAGCGAATTCGCCAGCTGCTTACGACGCTGGATGAATGCCTCCCGGACCAGTATCTCGAAGACGGTCTGTTGCTCGGCGGGTATCAGCGGTATCTCGCGCGGCAACAGGCGCACCACGGCCGACTCGACCTTGGGCGGTGGGCGGAACGCACCGGGACCGACATTGAACAGTTTCTGCACGACGCAGCGGCTTTGCAGCATGACACTCAGCCGACCGTAGTCGCCGCTACCCGGACGCGCCGCCATCCGCTGCACCACCTCGCGTTGCAGCATGAAGTGCATGTCGGCGATGAACTCGATGGACTCGAGGAGGGCGAACAGGACCGGCGTCGAGACGTTGTAGGGTAGGTTGCCGACCACTCGCAAACGGACGGGCGGTGTAACGACGCTGCGCAGATCGAAGCGCAGCACATCGCCCACATGCAGATGGAAGCCGGGATTGGAACCGAATCGCTCCGCCAGCCGTGCGGCAAGATCGGTATCGATCTCGACCACGTGCAGTTGTCGGGCGCGGGTCAGCAGGTCGGCGGTCAGGGCGCCTTCTCCGGGGCCGATCTCGAGCATGGGCTGCTTGTCGTCCGCTATGCCCTTTACCCGCCGATCGTCGAACACCGCACTCAGGATACGCTCGATCACGCTGCGGTCGTGCAGGAAGTGCTGGCCGAATCGCTTCCGGGGTCGATGCCGCTCCGGTTGCTCCGCGGTCGGTGGCCTCGAGCGCCTGCTCAATCGCCGCGTACCGTTGCAGAATTGACCACGTCGACAGTGGCATGTCTCGATACGGGTTGTGTTCCAGGACCCGCGCACAGCTCGATGGCCAGGCGGGTGGCGGTCCGCATGCTGGTGTCGCTGGCGATGCCGCGGCCGGCAATCTCCAACGCGGTGCCGTGGTCGACGGAGGTTCGCACGAAGGGCAGACCCAAGGTCACGTTCACGGCGTCGCCGAAGCTGGCATGCTTGAGCACTGGCAGGCCCTGGTCGTGATACATCGCGAGCACCGCGTCCACCCCACGTAGCCGTTCACGAGTGAACGCAGTATCGGCTGGCACCGGACCTTGCAGACGGTGACCGCGCGCACGCAACGCTTCCAGCGTGGGAATGATGATGTCCAGCTCCTCACGGCCCAGATGACCTTGCTCGCCGGCATGAGGATTCAGACCGAGCACCATGATGTTCGGCTCCGGTAGCGCGAACTGTTGTCTCAGACCATCGTCGAGCGTGCAGACGATCCGATTCAACAGAGTCTTGCTTATCTGTGCACTGACCTGGCTGAGTGGCAGATGCGTGGTCGCCAGCGCGACTCGCATGCCTCCACCGACCAGCAGCATGACCGGCTGCACGCCGCCGGCCAGCTCCGCGAGGAACTCGGTATGGCCACTGAATGGGATACCGGCGTCATTGATCACGCCCTTGTGCACGGGCGCGGTAACCATGCCTGCGAAGCGGCCCTGCAGGCAGCCGAGCGCCGCGACTCGAATGGTTTCGAGCACGTACTCGGCGTTGCCCGGTTCCAGCAGGCCCGCGCTGGTCGGGACGCGCAGCGGCTGGTGGCACACGTAGGCAGTGCCCGGTGCCGCCGGGACATCCGGCAGAGCGTCCGCCCGCACGTCGATGAGGTCGATGTGCAGACCACGAGCTTGTGCCGAATGGGCCAGCAGCTCGCGGTCGCCGATCAGCACCAGCGGCCAGCGAAGCTCGCCGCCAACGAGACCCAGTGACACCTCCGGTCCGATACCGGCGGGTTCACCGGTTGTGATCGCGATCGCCTTCATGCTCGGGCCCTTCCTCCGAGATCGATTGGTTGGGCGTGCCCGGGGCGCTGCCGGGTATTGTCGTGGCTCGAACTGGCGCCACCACGCGCGTGCCGGCGCGTCTTGCCTCGGGGGCCGAGGCTTGTGAACCCATCGAAATCCCTTTACCTGGTGACTGGTTCGTGCCCTCCCGACTCAGACGTCGTCGAGTCGGATCTCGACGTAGGCCTCGTCACGCAGCTGGCGCAGCCAGCTTTGATATTCCTCATCCAGCTTGCGGGCCCGGATCCGCTCGGTCGCACGGGCACGCTTGACCTGGTCGGTGTCATCGTGCTCCCGACGCTCGACGACCTGCACGATGTGCCAACCGAACTGGGTACGAAATGGCCTGCTCACCCCGCCGGAAGCGAGCGAATGCATCTGCCGTTCGAACTCCGGTACGGTGTCACCCGGGTTCAGCCAGCCCAGATCACCGCCACGCATCGCCGAGGTTGTATCGTCGGAGTGGGCACGGGCGATGTCGGCGAAGTCCTCGCCATTGACGATCCGCTCGCGCAGTACCTCCAAGCGCCGCTGGGCCTCGGCATCGTCGACCAGCTCGGTGAGCTTGATCAGGATGTGCTGGGCGTGAATCTGCTCGACCACGATCCGATCCTCGCCGCGTTTGCCGAGCAGCTTGACGATGTGGAAGCCATTGGGACTCCGGATCAGACCGCTGACCTGACCTTCCTGCAGGCCGGCCACGGCGTCGAGCAGGAAGGGGGGCAGATTGCCACCTTCGCGCCAGCCCAGATCACCACCTTGCAAAGCGTTCGGCCCGCTGGAGTAGGCGACGGCGGTGCGCGCGAAATCCTCGCCGTCGGCGAGCTGGCGAAGCACCGCCTCACCCCGTTCGCGGGCGCTGGCAATGTCATCGGCGCTGGCCTGCTCGGGAACCGCGAGCAGGATGTGGCCGAGGCGATACTGGGTGCCCCCGGTGTTGATACCGCCGGAGTGCGCGAGGAAGTTGTCGACCTCGCGCGAGCTGACGTTGACCCGACGCTCCACCTGCTGCTGACGCACGCGGGCAATCAGCATCTCGCGCCGGATCTGCTCGCGGAACGAGGCGTAGTCGTAGCCATCACGCTCTAGCACGGCGCGGAAATCGCGCAGACTCAGCTTGTTCTGCTCGGCAATTCGCAGGATGGCCTGATTCAGCTCCTCGTCTTCGACCTTGATACCCGTGCTCCGGGCGAGCTGCACTTGCAGCAGGTCGAGGACCATCCGTTCCAGCACCTGGCGGGCGAGCACGTCTCGCGATGGCAGTGCGGTATTGCTGTTACGCAGCTGGGCGCTGACCTCGGCCAGACGCGCGCGCAATTCGGTCTCGACGATCACGTCGTCGTTCACGACCGCGACGATCCTGTCCAGAGGAACGACGCGAGGCGGGTCGTTGGTCTGGGCGCGCGGCGCCACCACCGTCATGCAGGCCAGGGCGACCAGCGCCAGGATCAGGCCCACTGTCCTGCGGGCCCGCAGGATGAGGTTGAATGGGACATGGTCGAACATCTGCAATCGATTCCGATGTGTTCAGCGGAGAATGCGTGTCGAGCCGAACGCTCCGGTGAGAGGCCCGCAAGGGCTCACGGTTGCGGCCATGAAGCGGCCCGGTGCCCGGGCGGATTCGGC
>JAGRHX010000865.1 GCA_020444775.1 Gammaproteobacteria bacterium | reverse complement strand
GGCATCCACCAGCGTGTCCCAGAACCATTGCTCGCCATACCGCCAGTCGATCAGCAGGTGCTTGGTGAGGAACGAGGCAACGATCATCCGCACCCGGTTGTGCATCCAGCCGGTGTGCCAGAGTTCGCGCATACCGGCGTCGACCAGTGGATAGCCGGTCTGCCCGCGTTGCCAGCGACCCAGCGCGTTCGGGTCGTCCCGCCACGGGAAGTCCTCGAAGCGCTCGTTCAAGGGGCGGTCCACGGTATGGGGAAAGTGGAAGAGCAGATGATGCGCGAACTCGCGCCAATAAAGCTGACGGATGAAGGGCGTCGCGCCGTTCGCGGCATGGCGTGCCTCGAGCACGATCCGGCGTGGGCTGATCTCGCCGAAGTGCAGATACGGTGACAGTCTCGATGTGCCCGGCTCAGAGGGTACGTCCCGGCGTTCCTGGTAGCCGGGCATGGGCTCTTCGACGAAGCCCTCCAGCAATGCCCGGGCACCGTTCTCACCGGGTTGCCAGAGCTCGCGAATCCCGCTGTCCCAGTCGATGGCCGGACGCAGCCGCAGCGCGTCCACGTCCAGCGAGCGTGGCCACTCGGGCGGCGCCGCCAGTCGGGTCGGCGGATTCGCCGGCAGGTCCACGTCCAGGGTCTGGCAGTGCTTGTAGAAGGGAGTGAAGACCTTGTAGGGCTGGCCCTGCTTGTTCTCGATGCGCGCCGGCTCGGTCAGCAGATTGCCGTTGAAGCTGCGCGCCTGGATGCCGCGATCCCTGAGCATCTGCTTGAGCGCACCATCCTCGGCGATGTGGGCCGGCTCGTAGCGGCGATTCCAGACCACTTCACCAATCTCGAAGCGGTCGATGAGCTCGTCGACCACGGTGTTCTGCACGCCGCGGCTGATGACGAGTCGCGAGCCAAGCTCACGCAGGGACCGATCCAGGGCGCGCAGCGATGCGTCCAGCCAGACCTTGCTGGCCGCGCCCGGCGACTGCGTGAGGGTGCGCAGGTCGGCGCAGTCGGAGCGGTCCTCGCCGAGGACGAACAGCGGTATCACCGGGCGCGATTGGCGTGCCGCGTGCGCCAGAGCCGGGTTGTCGTCCAGACGCAGATCGGATCGGAACAGAACGATGGTGCTGGACATGAGCGGTGCCTTGCGGGAATTTGCGGGCCACTACGCCCGATGCTCGGCGAACGATCAGACCGCGCGGGGATGACGCTGCCGACGGCCGCCATCTGGGACGACCACCGGCGCGGTTGAGAGGTGGGATGGCCCTTGGACCGGCTCAGGCGGGTGAGGCCTGCTGTTCGGACTCCGACTCGGGAAGCGCCGCGTTGCCCTCGAGCAGCTTACGGAACGCGCGCAGGTCGCGGATCGACTGGAAATCGGTGCCGAACAGGTTCGACAGTTTGCGTAGGATGGTGCGGCTGACCTTCTCTTCCCAGCTCTTGTCGAAGTTGATCTGGCTGTCCAGCCAGTGCTCCAGCCAGCCCGGATCCGGGAGCCGGCTTTGCACGGTGTCGAGCGGATAGTGTTCCTTGCTCACGTGCAGGTTGGTCGGGTGCAGGGCACGCGAAGAGCGCGTGTTCGCCATCAGCACCCCGATACGGGCGAAGGAGAGGCTGGCCAGATCGCCGAACCGGTCTATGGCCCGGCGCATGTACCTGAAGTAGGCACCGGCGTGGCGTGCCTCGTCGGCCGCCAGCAGCTCGTAGATCCGTTTGATCACCGGTTCCGTATGCCACGCAGACGCTCGCCGGTACCACTGATTGAGGCGGATTTCGCCGCAATAGTGCAGCATCAGCGTCTCGAAAGGAGGTGCCGGGTCGAAAGGAAATCGGACCTTCGAGAGCTCCTCCTCGGTGGGCGCGAGCGCCGGTCTGAAGCGTCGCAGATACTCCATCAGCACCAGCGCGTGCTTCTGCTCCTCGTAGAACCAGACCGACATGAAAGCCGAGAAATCCGAATCGCCCATGTTGTCACGCAGGAACATTTCGGTCGCAGGCAGCGCGGACCACTCGGTAATCGCGTTCATGCGCACCGTCTGGGCCTGCTCCTCGGTCAGCTTGTCATCCTCGAAGTCCGACCATGGCACGCCGGTTTCCATGTCCCACCGCGCGCTCTCGAGTGTTTTGAACAGTTCTGGATACAGCATCAAGGGCCTCAGCTTGCTCCTCGCCGGTTTCTCTGGTTGCCGATCACTCGGCCAACTGCCAACCATAACCCAGACATGATTGGAATAGTACGTCCCAGATCAAGTATCGCCGTCGTCGGCACCGGCATCGCGGGGCTCGGCGCCGCGTGGCTGTTGGACCCGGAACATGACGTCACCCTGCTCGAGGCCGACTCTCGGCTCGGCGGACACAGCAACACCGTCACGCTGCCACTGAGCGACGGCGAAGCCCAGGTGGATACCGGCTTCATAGTCTACAACCACAGGAACTATCCACTGTTCAGCACACTGCTCGAGCATCTGCGGGTCGAGACCCATGCGACCGACATGTCGTTCGGCCTGTCGGTGGATGAGGGCCGCTTCGAGTTCGGCAGCATGGGCTTGAACGGGCTGCTCGCGCAGCGCACCAATCTGCTGTCTCCTCGCTTCTATCGGCTGCTGACCGAGATCCTGCGCTTCAACCGCTGTGCGCGGCGGCTCGCCGCCAGCGACCCGGGCGATACCCGGACCGTCGCCATGACCCTGGGGGCATTCCTGGTGCGGCAACGCTTCTCGCCGATATTGCGGGATCGCTACCTGCTACCGATGGCTGCGGCGATCTGGTCCTGTCCCCTGCAGCAGATGCTGGATTTCCCGGCGTTCAGTCTGGCGCGATTCTTCGACAATCACGGCCTGCTCGATCTGCGCGGCCGGCCGCGCTGGCGGAGCGTGATCGGTGGCTCCCGTCGGTACGTGCAGCGGCTGGCCGCGGGGCTGTCCCGCCCGCCGCTGCTGGATGCCCGGGTTCGGTCGGTCACGCATCTGCGATCGCGGCCATGTACTCGTGTTGGCGGCGGCGACGGTACGCGCGCAGGCTGGCGTCTGACCCTGGCGGACGGCCGCAACCTGGAGTTCGACGCGGTAGTGCTCGCCGTGCACGCCGATCAAGCGGCGCGCATGCTGGAAGTCGGGCCACAGCGTGACCTGCTCTCCCGGATCAGCTACCAGCCGAACCGGGTCGTGCTGCACCAGGACCCGCGTCTGATGCCACGTCGTCGGGCAGCATGGTCTTCCTGGAACTATCTCAGTCAGGACGACGGCCTGGTCGACGGCCGGGTCGACGTCGTTCGGCGCGCGCCTACCGTCACCTATTGGATGAACAACCTGCAAAGGTTGGACACGCGGCAGAATCTGTTCGTCAGTCTGAACCCGAGCGTGGAGCCCAGGCATGTCCTGTATCAGACCCACTACGAGCACCCGGTGTTCGATGAATCCGCTCATGCGGCGCAGCGCGCCCTGCAGCCGTTGCAGGGTGAGCGCGGACTCTGGTTGTGCGGCAGCTACCATGGCCATGGCTTCCATGAGGACGCCTTTCGCAGCGCCTGTGCAGTAGCCGCCGGTTTCGGTGTGCAACCTCGACTTGAGTTGCCCGAGCAATCCATACCCTGGCTGTCAGCGCGCGACGACCTGTCGACCGGTCCAACCAGGGTCGCGGCATGAGTCCTGCCTCCAGACCTCGTTGCAGCGCCGTGGACACCGATCCCGCGGCCTGCCTGTACAGCATGCGCATCGGTCACCAGCGTCGGGTCGATGCGCCCTACCGCTTCGAGTATCGATTCCTGTCGATACTCATCGATCTGGCCGAGCTGGAGTCGACCGCCGATCGCTGTCGGCTTTTCTCGCACAATCGCTTCAACCTGTTGAGCCTGTACGATCGTGATCACGGTCTGTTGGGACAACCCGCCGAGCGCGCCGGGGGGCGTGTGGGGCCGCGTGCCAGAGCGTCCGACGAAGGCGGTGTGTTGCTCGAATGGGTTCGGAACCTTCTCGCCCGGCAGAGCATCGGCGCCGCGGATGGAAGGGTCCGTTTGCTCTGTTTTCCGAGGGTGTTGGGTCTGGTCTTCAACCCTCTGTCCATCTGGTACTGTGAGACTCGTGACGGTGAGCTGGTCGCGGTCGTATGCGAGGTGCACAACACCTTCGGCGAGCGCCACGCCTATGTCCTGCCCGTCGCGCCCGAGGACGCAGCACGCGGCGTCGTGGCGCAGTCTTGCGCCAAGGACTTCTACGTCTCGCCCTTCATCGGCATGGAGGCGACCTACGCCTTCCGCATCAAGCCGCCGGCCGAGAGCGTGTCGGTGCTGATCCGGGAGCGGGACGGCGAGGGCGAATTCCTGCGCGCGACCCTGTCCGGCCGGCGGATGCCCCTGACCGACCGCATGCTCCTGCGCGCTTTCTGCGCCTATCCCCTGATGACCCTGAAAGTCCTCGCCGGCATCCACTGGCAGGCGCTCCGGCTCTGGCGCAAGGGCGCGAAATACCATAAACACGTTGCTCGGCGGCCGTCAGCCGGTGCGACGGTCGCACCGTCCGCCGCGCCGCCTCCGGCCGTCGTCGGCCGGGAGCAAGGGATGGGTGGATGACGCCTCAGGGCGACGGTCGCACGATGCAGCAGGGCGCGACGCGGCCCCGGCCCGGCAGGGCGTCGGCGGGGCCGCGCGGCTGGCTGGTCCGCTTCATCGACCGGCATTTCCGCTTCGGCAGCCTGGACCTGCACTGGCCCGATGGCCAGACGACCCGCCACGTCGGCACGGAGCCCGGCCCGGCGGCCGAAATCCACATTCACCGCTGGCGCGTGCTCAGGCGCCTCCTCCTCGGTGGCTCGGTCGGCCTGGCCGAAGGCTACATGGCCGCCGAATGGGACAGCCCGGACCTCGCCTCCGTCATCGAGCTGGGCGCCCTGCACCGGCGCCACGCCCTCGCGCGGCCGCATGTCTCCGCGATGGTGCAGCGCCTGGTGAACCGGCTGCGCCACCGGGCGCGCAGCAACTCGAAGCCGGGAAGCCGCCGCAACATCGCCTACCACTACGATCTCGGGAACGCCTTCTATGCCGAGTGGCTGGACCCGACGATGACCTATTCCGCGGCCATCTTCGCCGATGGGGCAAACAGCCTGGAAAGCGCCCAGCTGCACAAGTGCCGCCGCCTGCTCGACCTCCTGGGCGCGAAGCCCGGCGATCGGGTGCTGGAGATCGGCTGCGGCTGGGGCCACTTCGCCTCCATCGCCGCGCGCGAACGCGGCCTGCACGTCACCGCCATCACCCTGTCGCACGAGCAGTATGCCTATGCCGTCGCGCGCATCGCGGCGGAGGGGCTGGAGGACAAGGTCGACGTCCGCCTCGTCGACTATCGCGACATCGACGAGACCTTCGACCATGTCGTGTCGGTCGAGATGTTCGAGGCGGTCGGCGAGGAATACTGGCCGACCTTCTTCGCCAAGCTGCGCGAAGTGCTGCGCCCCGGTGGCCGCGCGGCGCTGCAGATCATCACCATCGAGGACAGGCTGTTCGACTACTACCGGCGCGGGGTCGATTTCATCCAGCGCTACGTCTTTCCCGGCGGCATGCTGCCG
>JAGRHX010000864.1 GCA_020444775.1 Gammaproteobacteria bacterium | reverse complement strand
AGCACGTCGTTGCCGTCGACCTGCAGGCCACAAAAGCCCGTGGCGATGGCCTTCTGGGCGAGCGTTGCGGCGCGGCTCTGGTGCTCACGCGCGATCGAGATGGCCCATTGGTTGTTGCTGACCACGAACAGCAACGGCAGCGCGTGCACTCCGGCGAAATTCATCGCCTCATACACATCACCCTTGGAGGTTGCGCCGTCGCCGAACATGCATACCGCGACACGCGCCTGCTCCCGCAGCTTGAAGGCCAGCGCGACACCGGCGGCGTGTGGGGCGTGTGAGCCGACCGGCACGCAGATCGGGAAGTCCTCGCAAGCAACCGGCGAGTCGTTGCCACGCTCGTCACCGCCCCAGTACAGCAGGAGCGTCTCGGCTGGCACCCCCCGTACCAGCTGTGCGCCCTGCTCGCGGAACGACGGCAGCAATACATCCTCGGCGCGCATTGCGCGGGCTACACCCACCGACACCGCCTCCTGTCCGAGTGACGAGGCGAAGGTGCCCAGCCGACCGGTGCGTTGCAGCGCAACCGCTCGTGCATCGAAGCTGCGGGTCAGCAGCATGTCCTCGTAGAGCTGTCGCAGATGGGTGGGATCGGTCAGTGCCGTCGGCAGCTCACCGAGCGGTCGTGCGTCGCGCAGCCGCCCGTCCACATCCAGATAGCGCAGGATGCCCGGTTGCTCACCACTCGATCCGGCGTGCGCCGGATCGAGGATCCCGAACTGCGGTGCTTGTGTGCTCATGTGCGCACTCCGAGCATGAGCGCGGGTTGAGGGCGCGCGATTGACAGAACGCATGTCGCGCGGGCCACCGGCCTGCGTCCGACACTCTCACCGGGGGCTCTCTAAACGCCGCCTCGCCGTGGACCGGATCCATACGACGGGCGACGTAGCTGCGGGCTAAGCGCCGCTCACGACTGCGATGGGAGCATGCTAGGCGGGCTGCGGGTGGTGGGCGTTGATATGCGTCAAGCGCCGGCGGTGACACCTGCCGCGATGCGTGCGGCCGCAGGCGGCGCAGCCATGCCGCCGCCTGCTGCAAGGTTCTGGATTGAAGGATGCGTTACCCGAGCTCCGGGTGGTGAGTAGGGCGTCTGTTCACAGTCGCGACACCCCCCGACACGAATGGTGGTCGTGCGGGTGGTGTTGGGTTCGCGCGGATTGGTTCAGGCCGAGCACAGGCTCAGCGAGCCGACGCGTGCCTGGTAGCCGTTCAGTTCGGTCGTCGGCCGGACATTCAGCGCGGGGGCGGACTCGTTGAGCTGCACGTCCATCTGCACCAGCTCGGCCAGATTGTCAGCCTGCATCTTGCGCATCACGCGTATGCGATGCGACTCGACGGTACGATGGCTGATGTTGAGGACCCGAGCGATCTGTTTGCTGGAATGTCCGGCGACGACCAGCTGCATCACCTCGAGCTCGCGTCTGGACAGTGATTCCCGGCGCCTTTTGAGCTCGTTGCGTTGCTGCAGGGCGTGACCCTCGGTCAGCGAGCGGCCGAGCGCCTCGCGCACCCGCTTGACCAGGGTCTCACGCTCTGTCGGCCGCTGCAGATAATCGACCGCGCCGTTGCGGAACGCTTTGGCGGCGGTGCCCACATCGCCATTGTTGGTCAGGAATACGATCGCCAGTGGAATCGCGAGCTGCTTGAGCTGTTGCTGCAGCAGCAGTCCACTGATGTCGCTCGGATCGGCGCCGTTGCTCACATCCATCAACAGACAGCCGGTCGAGTCGGGACGAATGGAACGCATCAGCTCCTTGCCGGACGTGAATCCACGTACGCGCAATCCTTCCATGCGCAGCAAGCGCAACAAGGACTCGAGCAGACCCGGGTCACTTTCCACGACGAATACATCGGTCAAACCCTGCATGGTGGTTCCCCTGCACAATCTCGCAAAGTCATCTAGGGACTTTCTAGCGTGCCGAAACCGCGTGCTTATTGACGATGATCAGGAGTTCGACGCTTCACACGGATGGTCGACGCGCCTGATGCTTGTTATTGCGCTGGTTGGGAATGGATTGAGTCATCCGCGGTTCGCGTGGCGCCGCCAGGATCGATGTCATCCGGAAGTTGCGCGCTATCGGCGCCTTCGGATCAGCAACCCGAGCAGACCGAGGCTGCCGAGCATCAACAGGGGGGCTGGTAACGGCACCGGCCTGAGCTGACCGAGGCCGTTGAATATCTCGGTGCCTGAGCCGTCTTCCTCGACGATGAAGAACACCGCGGCCAGCGCCTGGGTGGTGTCCAGCGGAAA
>JAGRHX010000863.1 GCA_020444775.1 Gammaproteobacteria bacterium | reverse complement strand
CACCGCGCCTCTACCGGAACACGCTGGTCTTCCTCGCTGCCGACAAGGTGCGTCTGCAAGACCTCGACGAGGCCCTGCGCAAGTATCTGGCCTGGTCGTCGATCGTCGCCGAGGAGAAAGAGCTCAACCTCGATGAGCACCAGAGGCGGCAGGCCGAAACCCAGAAGCAGGCCGCCGACGGCGCGGTGACGGCACGGCTGCCCGAGACCTATCAATGGCTCCTCGTTCCGGAGCAAACGACGCCGCAGGCGCCGGTTGTCTGGCAGGCTTCCCGGCTCACCGGCAGCGACGCCCTGGCGGTCCGGGCGAGCAAGAAGCTGCGCAGCGACGAGCTATTGGTCGCAAGCCTCGGTTCAACGATCCTACGCAAGCATCTCGACGACGTCCCGCTGTGGCGCGGCGACCACGTCGCGGTGAAGCAGCTCATCGACGACTTCGCGCGCTATCTCTATCTGCCGCGCGTCGCAGGTCCCGAGGTATTGGTGCAGGCCATTCGGGACGGTCTCGCGCTGCTGACATGGCGCGCGGACACGTTCGGCTATGCCGAGAGCTGGGACGAGACGGCAAAGCGGTTTCGCGGGCTGCAAGGGGGGCACGGCGTCAACGTCACCGCCGACAGTGCCGGCGTGTTGGTCAAGCCGGACGTGGCCAGCAAGCAATTGGAGGCGGAAACGCCGCCTCCAGGAGGCCCCGGGCCGTCGCCCAACCCTGGCGGAGGAGATCCCGACCCTCGACCCGGTCCCGGCGGAACGCCTCCGGCTCCGCCTGCCGCCCAGCAGCTTCGGCGCTTTCACGGGTCAGTGCGGGTGGATTCGACGCGCGTCGGGCGCGACGCGGGCCGCATCGCCGACGAGGTGATCGCCCATCTGGCCGGTCAGATGGACGCAGAAGTCACCGTCACCATCGAGATCGAGGCCAGGCTGCCCAACGGGGCCACGGATCAGCTCGTGCGCACCGTCACAGAGAACAGCCGCACCCTGAAGTTCGACAGCCATGGTTTCGAGACGGAATAGGGGAGCAGCGGTATCGAGCCGAAAATCCGAGTGCAAAGGGAGGAGCCAACAAGATGATAGAAGCTACGAATACCGACCGCCAAGGACGGCTGCTGTAATGCAGCCGATCTGCTGAGGATCACATGGCGCTCACACCTTCCGCAGCCACCATCACTGTGAGTGAAACGCTGGGATTGCTGGATGGGCCATTCCGGGCTTTTGCGGAAGGCGTCGCCGAGGATCGGTATGCGCTCTGGCTAGGATCGGGCATCTCGTTCGGGCGCGTCGACGGTCTGAAGCAAATCATACCGCGCGTTATCGAGTTCCTCCGCGCCCAGATCGACCTCGGCAATCCGAATTGCCGGTTTAGAACCGCGCTAAATCAAGCCCTTGCGCTGGCACAACTCTCACCGGAGGAGCAAGGCCGTGTTGATGTGGCTCGTCCCTTCACGGAGTGGCCCGACGCGGATGCGATTACCGGACGATTGATCGGCAATTACGCGCGTTTGCTCGAAACGACGGTCGACGGAGAGGTGGACGATTTTGTTCTCTGGAACGGCGTGGACATCGCGTCAACAT
The DNA here is from genome assembly GCA_020444775.1 of Gammaproteobacteria bacterium. The sequence goes on along the minus strand of JAGRHX010000863.1, from coordinate 1,422 downwards.
TTGCGAACCCCGACCTCGAACCGGATGTCGAGCACATCTGCATAGCGATCCTGCTGCTCGAGGGCGTATCGTCGGAGATTGCATCGGCTAACTGGGATGGTCTCGTCGAGAAGGCTGTCGAGACACTTACCGGTGGTGTACCAGCCCTGGTCGTGAATGTGCGGCCGGAAGACCTCCGGGAACCGCAACAAAGAGCGCGATTGTTCAAGTTTCATGGATGTGCGGTAAAGGCCGCGGCCGATGAGGCGGCCTACCGGCCGTGCCTGGTCGGCAGACAATCGCAGATCAACGGTTGGGTAGCCAGACAGGACAATGCCCCAATCGTCCAGCGGCTGATCGATCTCATCGCGGCGAAGCCTACGTTGATGGTGGGCCTCTCCGCCCAAGACGCAAATATTCAGGCCGTCTTCGCGGCCGCCGAAGCCCGCATGGCGTGGCCATGGCCCGGCGACCGTCCAAGCTATGTGTTTTCCGAGAATGCGATCGGCGTTGATCAGCGAGGTCTGCTGCAGAACGTCTACCGCGCAGCGTACACGCCCGCCACGCGGCAGCAGATTCTTGATAGCGCCCTCATCCGCGCATATGCGAAGGCGCTGCTGTTGTCGCTGGTGCTGCACACGCTCTGCGCGAAGCTTCGACGGCTGATCGAGCTCGCGCCCGGCGCGCTGGGGCCAGCGGATCGGCAGCACTTGCAGGCAGGCGTTGTAGCGGTTCGCGATCGCCTGGCGGCTGCGGCCGAACCCGACCGCATGGCGTTCGTCCGCGCGTTGGTCGACCAGAGCAGCCGGGCGATCATGATGTTTCGCGACGGCCACGCGCCCGCGGCGGTGCGTCCTTACAATCCCATTTCATCGGTTCCCGTTCAGCAGCTGGCGGCGGATATGGCCCTGCCGGCATCTGGACTGCGCGAAGCGGCCGTGGCGACCGGGATTCTCGGACTGGGCCTCCAGGCCGGAGCCTGGACGCTCGATACCATCGATCCGGCCGATGACACGAGCGGAGTTGTCCGCGTCACCTCAAATGCTGGTGCGGCGAAGGTCTACCTGGTCGCGAATAGCCACGCGGCGTTGCGTCTCCAGCACCACGGGCACCTGCTCGACGGTGATGACGCGATTCTCATTCATAGCCTGGAGACCACCCCCAGCTTGCCACGATCGCCGCGCGGCTCGCCAGGCCGAACGGGGCGCCCCGGTCTACGGGAAGTCAGCATCGCTGAACTTTTCGGTGCGGCCGCAAGCAGCGCCGATTTGCTTCAGCGTTTTCGGGAGGAGGTGGCCCTATGACCGCTCCAACGCCCGTCGACCGTGTCGCCGAGGTGCTGACCGGCGCCGGATACCGTCGTGTTTCGACGCCGCTCGACATCGCGGGCTTGCGATTCGACCTGCCCGCCGCGTTCGTCGGCACGAGCCCGTCACCGGACCT
>JAGRHX010000862.1 GCA_020444775.1 Gammaproteobacteria bacterium | reverse complement strand
TCTCGCCCGTCGACAAGATGATGCTCGTTGAAGTGATCATGGGCAAGAAGACCGGCGACAGTGCGCTTGTCGCCGCGCTGGATTTCATGCGGGCGATCCTCAAGACGCCGATCGTCGTCAATGACGGCCGCGGTTTCTACACCAGCCGCACCGTCATGACCTATATTCGCGAGGGGCACATGATGCTGCTCGAGGGCGTTCCGCCCGCGATGATCGAAAATGCCGGCCGCATGGCGGGCATGCCCGTCGGCCCGCTTTCGCTCAATGACGAGGTGGCGGTTGATCTGGCCTTGATGCGCGCTGTAGGCGTAGCCCAGCAGCGCAAGCGGACCGGACCGGGCGATGATGTGCTTGAAGCGCTGCTCGATCTCGTCCAGCGCCGCGGCCCAGCTGATGGCCGCGAACTCACCCGAGCCCTTTGCGCCGGTCCGGCGTAGCGGTGTCTGCAATCGTGTCTTCGCGTAGACCAGCTCGACGTCACGATTGACCTTGGCGCAGGCGAAGCCATCGGTGTAGGGCTGGTCTGGATCGCCGCTGAGCTTGACCAGCCGGCCGTTCTCGACGGTGGCCAACAGCGAGCACATGCACGGACAATCGTGTGCGCAGGTCACCCGTTTGGTATTCATCCAGACTCCCTCCGTTGCCGAGCGGGCACGCCGCATGCGCGATGTCGCGCCGCTTCGAAATGCCGCCAATCATCGCACACGTGTAGGCGGGAACAGGGATCCATTGCGACCCTGCCGCGAAGACCATTGCGAGGCAGGGCTGACGATACGACTCATCCCGGTAGGCGCTGCGCGCGCACCAGCAGCACGGCGAGCAGTGCCAGCAGCAGGATCAGCGGGCCGAAGCCGGCAAAGCCCATGCCGGTCATGATCCAGCCACCCAGGGCCGCCGCGCCCAGCCAGCCGAGGCTTGCGAAGGTGCCCATCAGACCCATCACCCGGCCACGCGTCTCGGCGGGGACGTCGGCGATGAGGCTCATCAGCGCCGGCCGGCAGAGCGCGTTCGAGAACGCGTAGCCAAAGCCCAGCAGGATCGTCAGCCAAAGGTGTGGAGTCCATCCGAACAGGGCCAGCGACAGGGCGGCCGCGATCAGCATGTTGACGCGGAACACGCCGCGCCGGTTGTCGTACTTGTCGGCGAGCACGCCACCGATGGTGGTGCCGAGAATGTTGCCGAAGGCGAAGGCGGCGAGCGGAATGGGCAGCTCGCGCAGAGAGACCGCGTAGCTGAGCTGCAAGAATGTGGGGTAGTAGACCGCCGCGAGTCCGAAACAGATCCGCTCCATGACCACCGCGAACAACAGCTTGAGGACCGACGTGTCGGTTGCGCGCGGTGGGGGGCTCTCGGCGCTCGGGCCGTGGCCCGTCACCCGCACCGGCCGCGCGCGTACCGACGCGGTCAGTGCCGAGGCGATGGCGCAAGCCAGCACCAGGGCCGCAAGACAATAGTGGACACCGCGCCAGCCGATGCTGGCACCGAGCCAGGCGGCCGCGGGAATACCGATGAGCAGGTTCAGGGATTGCCCGCTCATCACCCAGCCCAGTGCCCGGCCGCGTTGCCGGTCCGGCACGCGCGCCGAGACCTCGGCCATGCTGACGCCCGTGTAGGTGCCGCAGAAGGCCCCCGACAGCATGATCCAGAACGCGGTCGAGGCATAGCTCGTGGCGTTGGCGACGCCGACGCAGGTCAAGGCCAGACCGAGCGGTCCGAGCACCAGAAAAGCACGTCGGCCGAATCGATCCGAGGCACGCCCCGCCACATAGGAGGCGATGCCCCAGAACACCGAGGTGAAGCCGAACAGATTGGCGATCAGCGGAATCGAGACGTTCAGATCCTCGGACATGTCGAGGATGAACGGCGAGCGTGCGCTGCCGCTGGCGGTGACCGCGAAGGTCGTCAGGCAGGCAGCGATGAGCAACGGCCAGGGCATGTCGAGCGAGCGGCCGATGGCTGGCTGGGTATCGGTATGGGGCATTCGGGTCAAGTGGTTGGCGGCATCCTGGCTCCGGCTCGACGCTGGAGTGCGAGCCGATAACGCGCGCAAGTCAACGGCAAGTACGTATGGATGACAAGGGCCATGGAGGACGGCGGGGGGCGCGCGCCGCGCGCACCCCGAGTCGGGGCGGGACGCCAATCAACCGGTGCGTTCGCCGCAGCGGATCACACCCTGGGCTTCGAGCTCGGCGATACGGCTGGACGGCATGCCGAGCTGAGCCAGGATTGACGCGGTGTGCTCACCCAGCGCCGGCGGCGGTGTGCGCACGCTGCCTGGCGTCTCACTGAGCCCGATCGGTACACCTGCGAGCTCGAGCTCGGGAATGCGTGGGTGCGGCAACGGTACGATCAACGATTCGTGCCGCACCTGCGGGTCCGCCATCACCTCGGCGATGTCGTTGATCGGGCCTGCCGGCACACCAGCGCGGGCCATCAGCGCCAGCCAGTGCGCAGCGGGCTGGCCAGCGAACAACGCGTCGAGCTGCTCGATCAGTGTC
>JAGRHX010000861.1 GCA_020444775.1 Gammaproteobacteria bacterium | reverse complement strand
CGCGCGGATGGACGCACACGAACACCCACTGTTGCTGTTGGTGCAGGCCAACGTCGAGCCCGCGCACGAGGGCGCGTTCAACGACTGGTACTACCACCACGTGCCAAAGCTGCTCGAGATTCCGGGTTACGAATGGGGCAGACGCTATATCAACGTCGTCGGGCCCACCCGGTATCTGGCGCTCTACGAGATCGCCGATGCCAGCTATCTGGAGACGCTGCTGGGCTCGGATCCGGCGCGGCGCGATCCGCGTGCGAACAGTGAACGTGCGAAATTCGAAGCGCTGACCGGCCTGAGTGACTTCCGCAGCAACGTGTACGTGCAGATCTCGGGTACCCACTTCCGCGCGCCGTTGCTCAGGCAGGAATTACCGCTCAGTGTGGTCATGCTCGATTGCACCGATCCCGCCAAAGAGGCCGAGTTCAACGCCTGGTACGACCACTCCCACGTGCCCAATCTCACCCAGGTACCCGGCTATGTCTCGGGCGCGCGCTTCAGGATCTACGACCACCCGGCGCTCGCCGGCCGCGTTCAGGGACCGAAGTATCTGGCGCTCTATGAGCTCGAGAGTCTGGCGAGCATTCCGGGCATGTCCGATCCGCAACGGATGAGTCCCGAGGCGAAGGCCGAGCTCGAACGCTGGCAGCGCCACGGCGCGCCGATTGCCGACAACATGAGCTGGAACGTGTACAGACCGATCGCGACACACCATCCGTTCATGCGGCCCTGACGGGCCGAAACAAGGCATTGCGTCGCTCTGTCGAAGCGACTTCATTCACCGCCGCGAGCCAGTAGACAAGACGGGGAATGCTCGCAGCGGCGCGACACGGGATGGGCGTCGAGCAGAGAGGCGCCGGGCACGCGGGTCAGATGGAGACCAGGTGCTCCTGGCCGGCCTTCGTCACCGCACCCAGCGGGATGCTTCAATCGAGTGTGACCAACCGCCCACCCTGACGCACCGCGCGCGCGAGCAGATGGACATCCGTAAGCTGTCGTGAGCTCATGACGTGTCGCCATTGCACGCATCCACGCTCGAGCAGGCTCAGATCATCCGCCCAGAAGGCGTGCCATCGAGTCCCTGCCGCCTCAGCCAGACGGGCGGCGATGGTGGCGGGCGGTTCTGAGCCGGGATAGGCCCGCTGGGACATGGTGCGAATGCACCCGTTCTGTGTCAGTGGACAGAATGGCCAACCCGACGTTGGCCGCCATCCATGCGCGGGCACTCGCGTAAGGCCAGGAGACTCAAGACGCAGCACTCCGGCCAGGCGGTCAAGGCGATGCACGATGTGGAAGCCGAGGTCCAATGGCCAGCCGGCGACGACGCCTGCCGAGCCGTGTCAGGACGATCCGTCGGGGTGAACGCTCGAGCCGGGCGCCACCGACCGGTAAGAGCGCACCATCCGTAGCAGCAGCAGCGCCATCAGGACAAGCATGCCGGTACCTAGCGCGGGCACCGAGACCACGCCGGCGGCGCGGGTCGGATCGGTCCCGGCGAGCACCTCGTCACCGTCGTTCACGCCGTCCCCATCGGTATCGGCCAACAATGGGTCGGACGCGTACTCGTTGACCTCATCACCATCGCCCAGGCCATCCCCATCGGTATCGGCCAGCAACGGATTGGTGGCATGGAGTGTCCGTTCGTCCTCGTTGCTCAAGCCATCGCCGTCCATGTCCTCATCACACGCATCACCGCGGCCATCGCCATCGAGATCCGACTGCCCCTGGTTGATGACCGCCGGGCAGTTGTCGACGATGGCTGGATCGATGATCACCTGGAACGGAAAATCCACGGTCGAGAACCAGCGGCTACCGTTGACCGAGAAGTAGCCCTGCCCCGGCGCGTAGTCCGGCACCGTGCTGACGGTCCAACCGCAATCGCCGCTTGCCTCCACGGCCAGCGCATAGCTGCTGCCGGCACTGACCATGGCTGGCGTCGTGAAGGCGAGTGGCACGCCACCGGCCGGTGACCCGGGCACCGGACTGGGCGAATCGAAGCTCTGCGAGGCAAGCACGTTGGCCGAAGGCGCGCTAGCGTTCAGGGTGCGGATCGAGACCAACAGTGAGCCCGAGGCGCAGAACACGGGCAGCGAGACCGCGCTCAGCCGCCCCGTGACCGCGACCGGGAAGGTCATCGCGCGATGATTGGACGTGCTGCTGCTGCCGGGGCCGAAGGGGTAGTAGCTGCTCGATAGCGTATCCAGACCGTATCGTGCATCCGCGCCGGCCGAGTTGTAGACACCATCCGCATCGATGTCCGCATCGCATTCATCACCCTGTGCATCGGTATCGACGTCGGACTGCGATGGATTCGGCGTGTCGGGACAATTGTCGAGTGCAAGGCCCACGCCATCGCCGTCACCGTCATAGCGTGTGGCCACACCCTGCAGATCGTCGTCCTGCGGATGCTCGACGTGGCCGGCCTGGAACCACATGATGGCACCGCTGTCAGCGCTGTGATCCAGCCCCAGACCATGCCCGAGCTCGTGCACCGCGACCCGCTTGAACTCCGGTGTGCCGGTCCAGCGCCCGCTATAGAGATCCCAGGCGCGATTGTTGTTGAAAACGGTGCCGGTCTTGGAGCGGACATCGCCTGAGAACCAGAACTGCTGGAAGGCCAAGGTGGTGCTGCCGAAGTCCGAGCCGCATGCGCTGCTCGCGAACTTGACGCCGCTGCGCGGATTGATCGAGGGGGCCACGCAAGGATCGGATGCACCACCACCGGTATTGGCGGCGAAGACGAACGTCGAGGTGTCGTTCCAGATCTGCATGGCCTGCAGATAGGCAGCCTCCAGCTCGGCGGTGCTGGGCCCGCCGGCGACCACGTTCGGCGGATTGGAAGCCGCCGGATT
>JAGRHX010000860.1 GCA_020444775.1 Gammaproteobacteria bacterium | reverse complement strand
GCCGAGGCCAGCCGGCCACCCGGACAGCGCGACGAGGCCCTGTGCCGGCGGCTGGTCGAGACCTGCCTTGCCAGCGAGGATTTCGCCGAGGGCCAGCGCGCTTTCGCCGAGAAGCGACCGCCTCGCTTCACCGGTCGCTAGGCCACGACCTCCAAGTCATGCGGGCCGGGCGCGCAGCGCTCGCCAGCTGATGCTGGCGAAGGCGCCCAGACCCAGGGGTACGGCTATCAGCAGCAGCACCCAGCCGACCAGCGGTACCACGCCGACCACAGCCAGCACCAGCATGCCCAGCCCCGCGCGCCGGGCCTGCACGGCGGTGCGCGGCGCAGGGCTGTCCGGTCGTTTGTCGGCCGCGAACCACGAGCCCGTCCAACAGGCCGCGGTGACCCCGCCCAGGAACAGGATCAAGGCGTAGGCGGTGTAGGCCAGGAGCGCGGTCGGTATGCCGATGAGCGTGGCGAGCATCAGGTTGGCCGCGACCGGGGCGGCAACGAGCAGCGCGAAACCGATCAGCCAGCTGCGCATGCCGTGCTCACGCAGCTCCACCAGCGCTCGATGGAACGGTACCGGCGCGATCACCTGTAGAAGCACGGCGAGCAGGACAAGACCGACCAGGCCGACCAGGACCACACCGATGATCACCAGCACGGCGCTTCGGGTGGACACCTCGGGGGTCTTCGGCATCTGCAGCCGTTCGACGCCGCCCGCGATCACGGCCTGCTCGGCGATCTGCGCGGCCTTCGGGCTGCGGTAGACCAGCCGTCCGCCGATACGCGCGCCCGGGTCGATGACCAGCTCGGGGGTCGCGACGTGCACGTCGCCGTCGATGTTCCCGGACAGGGTGATCTGACCGGCGGCGCCGACCAGCTGGCCACCGATATCGCCGCGCAGCTGTAGCTGGCCGGCCGCGACCACCAGGTTGCCGTCGATACGCGTGCCGGTCTCGGTGCGAAAGCGCCCGCCGCCACCGAGCACGTCGTCGTGCAGACGGCTCCGGTCCAGGCTCACCTCGCCGCCCGCGATCACCAGATCGCCGGCTTCGCTGTCACGCAGGTGCAGCGATCCGCCGGCCAGGTACAGATCGTCGGCCTGCACCCCCTCCAGGGAGACCTCGCCGCCGGCCAGGAAGGCATCGCGCAGCCGCGCGTTCAACGCGCGCAAGCGGCCGCTCACGGCGAACTGCGTCTGCGTGTGCTCACCGTCGATCTGCAGCCTGTGTGGCTCCTGCTGCTGCGCCTGCACCGGCATGGCAAGGCCTGACACGCTCAAGGTCAGGATCAGTAGCAAACGCTCGAGGTTCCGGTCCATCATCCACCTCCGCTTTCGATTCGAGCCGGCCAGAGTCTAAGCTTGACACCTTGCCGCAACAGCGACTTGCGTCAAGCCAGTGCGGCCTTGTGTCGTGAGGGCACCTCGAGCCGGCATGCACGATCGGTGCCGATGCGATACCACGCGGCACCCGCTCCATGGCCGCGGGTCATGGGTACCGGATGACGTCAAACCGAGGAACCTTACGATCATGCTCACCATCCACCATTCACCCGGCACCCGCGGGTTCCGCATCATCTGGCTGTGCGAGGAGCTGAAGCTGCCCTACCAGCTGGCGCGCGTGGACTTCTCCGCCGAGTATCGCGCCACCCCCGAATGGCGGCGCATGAATCCGGTCGGCAAGGTCCCGGTGCTGTGTGATGGCGATCTGACCCTGTTCGAATCTGGCGCCATGCTCCAGTATCTGTTGGACCGATACGGTGACGGCCGTCTGCAGCCGGCGCGTGGAACCGGCGAGCATGCGCTGTTCCTGCAGTGGTGTTGGTTCGCCGAGGCGACCTTCGGTCGCGCGACGGGCGAGATGGCCAATCACAAGCGCGCCTTCGCCGCGGCGCCGCTGGACGTGGTGCTGGCGGAGATGGCGGAGCGCGCGCGGCTCTGCCTGCAGGCCCTGGAGCAGGCGCTGGAGGGCAAGCGTCACCTGCTCGGCGAGGCGTTCTCGGCGGCCGACATCATGATGGGTTACACCTTGCAGAGCTTTGCCCGGCACGTGGGTGACGCGCATCCGCCGAACGTCGCTCGCTACTGGGCGCTGTTGACCGAGCGACCGGCCTATCAGGTGGCCAAGGCCGCCGAGGCGGAGCTGCGCTGAGGCCCTGGGCGCATCCGCGCCAGGAGGTCACTGACGCGCCTGGCGCTGGCGATTCTTCATGTACAGCCCGCCGTGCTTGCGGCCGAGCACGCGGTCTTGGACGGCGAGCGCCTCGGGCGCCAGATCGTGGCTCGGTCGCGGCTCGTGCTCGAAGTGTCCGAAGCGATCCTCGCCCAGGACCAGCGCGACGCTGTCGGTCTCCTCCACCACCTGCCGGCGCTCGGGCACGATGTAACGCATCGCATAGCCGATGCGTCGCTCGCCGGAGCTGTTCGGATTCGAACCGTGCACCGCGAGCGGGTGGAACAGACAGATCTCGCCCGGTTCGAGCACGATGTCCACCGCATCGGAATCGTCGACCACGGCGGTCTGGCCGCGGGTCAGCATGTTGTTCGGATCGTCGGTCTCGCGGTGCTCGATGATCCGCGTATGCGAGCGGGGGATTATGCGCATGCAACCGTTCGATACCTGGCTCGGGGTCAGCGCGACCCAGGCCGAGATCACGCCCTCGTTGCTGTCCAGACCCCAATAGTTCGAATCCTGATGCCAGGAGACGAAGTGCGGATCGCGCTCGTTCTTGATGAAGAAGGAGGTCAGCCAGCACAGCACGTCGGGCCCGAGGATATCGGACACGGCCTCGAGCAGCCGCGGATGACGCATCAGCTCGTCGGCCCAGGTGAGGATCAGATGGGTCTTGCTGCGCAGCAGGTGTCTGGCCCGATCACCGTGCTCGCGCTCGAAGCGTTCCAGGTGATCCAGATAGCCGGCCGCGGCCTCGGCGCTCATCACCGGGACGCCGCTGATATAGCCTTCGCGATGGTAGTGATCGATCTGACTGGCTGTGAGCATTGCTTGTCCTCTGGGGCGCCGACGTCTCGCGCTTGCGCCACCCAAGTATTGCACAGGCCTGGTGCTCGAATGTATGGCACTGGCACGCCTCGGCGCGGTTGTCGGAGCGTCCGGCCTGGTCCCTCACAGACCGAGGTGTTCGCGCAGACTGGCCAGATCGTCGAGGCTGAAATCGGGGATCGCGTGGCTGTCCGAATCCGGGGGATTGCCGCTGCGCACCAGCACCGAGCGGATGCCGGCCCGGTTGGCGCCGAGGATGTCGGTGTCCAGGGTGTCGCCGATCATCAGCACGTCGCGGGCGTCGAGGCGAAGGCGCGCGAGCGCTAGCTCGAAGATCGCCGGATTGGGCTTGCCGGCGACCTGTGCGGTCTGGCCGCTGGCGCGCTCCAGGAAGGCGACCACCGCACCCGCTTCGGGGGCGAGGCCGGTCGCGGTCGGCACGGCCGGATCGGCGTTGCTGGCGACCAGCCGGGCGCCGTCGTTCAGATGCTGCAGCGCCCGGCTCAGGCGCGAGATCGGCATGTCCTCGTCGATACCGGCGACCACATGGCTCGGTCGATCGCTCTCGATGAGACCCGCGTCGAGCAGCACCTCGCGCAGCGCCGGTGAGGCGGCGATGTACAGGCCGCTGCAGTCGCGATCCGCGGTGAGCTGCGCGGCCAGCGCCTGGCCCGAGGTGACG
>JAGRHX010000859.1 GCA_020444775.1 Gammaproteobacteria bacterium | reverse complement strand
GATGAGGGCAACCAACGCGGCATTTCAGTGGATCTCGGGTTGGACATCAGCGACCTGGTCGCCGATCCGTATCGGACCTTCGATCTGAACCTGAATCCGGCCAGCGATCCGACCAAGCCCCGCCGGCTGGGCTCGGACGACATCGAGCGCACCTTCGATGACGTCTTCGCGTCCGCGAAGTCGAACCCGTCGTCGAACCCGGTACGCTGGGCGGTGGTCGGCCTGGATGATGCGAGCAACGAGCTGCTCTTGTCGAATACGACCTCGCAAACGAGCAGCATCACCAACGGGCAGGTCGAGTCGCTGGCTGCAGACGTGCAGTCGCTGGCGGACCAGACGCGCAATGCCGAGATGGGCGTGCTGTTGACAGACGATCTGAGCATCTTCGCCGCCTTCACGCGCTTCGCCATGGACGCGGATCTGGCCGTTATGGAGTCCGAGTCGCCGCTGGCCTTCGCCAAGAAGGGCCCTGGCCTGAGCTTCTTCATGGCCAGCATCAGCGACCCGCTCGACATGGGTCTGGGTCCTAACGATCGATGGGTGCTCAACTCTCAGGGATCCTTGAGCTATGTGCCGCTGCCCGCCGCCGTCTGGCTGATGGGTGGTGGTCTGCTCGCACTGTTCGGCACGATGCGCCGGCGGAGTGCCACTGCGGCTTGAACGCGGGCACGCAGAGACTGTGAGTCCGGTGATTGCCGGCGGGCGGGCGTCATCCCGGCCGGCCGCAGATGCCGGTTTGGCGATGGATCATCTGGATGGTCGGACCGCCGCGGAAGAGGAAGGGTCAACATGAAATGCAAGATGGGATTGACAGGCGTCGTCAGGAGCGGGGCAATCGCGATGGTCGCGATGCTGGCAGCCCCCGCTGCAATGGCGCTCACACCGGACAATGGATCGTTCAGCAGCGGTGGCACCGCGAGCACAGTGCCCGCGGATGGCTCCAACGACATGATACTGCTCAGCGGCGCCTCCGGCTCCGCGCCGATGGCGTGGCGTGGTTATGCCGTGTCCGACTGCGTGCCCGGCAGCATCGATGTCTTCTCCGCCGGGACCCTGGACGAGGATCCGAAGACCGCGGTGTTCTGCACTTCCAAAGCCGGTGACCGTATCAAGCCGGTCACGGGCACCACGCGTACGGTCTTCAACATGTCCATGGCGAACTCGGCTAGCGGCATCACGCCGATTGTGCTGGGCACGGCGCTCGAGTTCCTCGATCTCGGCGACGCGGGCTTCAGCTGCGCCAGCTCAACATCCGTGACCGAGGCCGACGGCTTCCAGTACTGGAAGCACGAGGACTGCGGACCGGCAACGCTGTCGGCGGCGCCGGAGATCGGGCTGAGCAGCGTCGAGCCGGCGCGTTTCAGCTTGGGGCTGAGTCGGGCGCAGTCCGAGACTCTGGATCAACAGCGCACCGCCGACGTGATTTACGGCGTGCAGGCCAACAAGCGTCTGTACCAGATCCTGCAGGCGAACCAGTTCGCCGAGACCTCGCGCTGCCATCCGAATCACGCCGACTACTCGGCTGAGTATCCGGTCGACGAGACCACCGGCGCCGCCAGCCCGGGTTACTCCTACGGCGACTCCCTGGCTTGCAAGCCGAGCCTGACCCGCCAGCAGCTGCGCTCGCTCTTCTCCGAGACCTCAGACGCCGCAGCCTTCGGTGGCTCGCAGGGGTATGACGCCGCGAACTTCGGTCTGGGCAGCCCCGGAGAATTCCAGTTTGGCGGCTTCTACGGCAACACCGCCGGCACCTATCTCTCATACCAGGACTCCGTCGGTAACACCGTCTCCTGCGGTGGAACGCCGAGCTCGGACTGGACGGGCGCTGGCGGATCCGGGTCACTGCCGGCTTCGGCGCTCGGTCTGGATCTCAGCAATCACGTCTTCGTCTGCGCCCGGACCGCGGACTCCGGTGTCCAGGCCGCGGCCGAGATGTACCTGACCCAGCAACGCTGCGGCGGCGACGCGCAGACATCGTTCTGCCGCCAGAACTCGACTTTCAACTCGGATGTGGCTGCCGGCGCCTCCACGGCTCTGGAGACGCTAAGCGATTACGCGGGTAGCAGCAGCTTCCGGTCGGCCCGCTGCCACTTCTCGCAGACCCAAGCTGGTGTTGCCGGCTGTCTGGATGCCCACCAGCAGGCCGCCAGCTGTGCGGTCGGTATCGCCGCGACCTCGCAGAAGCGCGCGACCAGCACCGACGAGCTGACGGGGAACTATCGATTCGTGAAGATCGATGGCAAGGCACCGACCGCCATCAACGTGCAGAACGGTCGGTACGAGTTCTGGGCCAGTCAAGCGGTGATCTCGAGCCAGGGGGCCAGCAGCTTCGTCAAGGAGCTGGCGGCCAACTTCGCCGAGAAGTTCAACTCACCGACCAGCGCCCGCACCGCGATGAAGAGCCCGAACTGCGCGCTGTACGGTCAGGATGGTTGCATGCTGGCGGGCCCGTATCCGACGGTGATTCCGATCATCGCGCCGTTCAGCGCCGACCAGCACATCGATGATCCGGCGACGCTCTTCGATGAGGCTGCGCTGTCCCTGCGGACCCCGCCTTCGAGTCCCGTCAACTCTGCCTGGCGTTCCTACGCGGTGTTGCCAGATGACGTGAACAACTGCCTGCCACCCCTGCAGATCTACCAGCAGCAGGTGGGCGAAGGTAACTTCTAGGGAACCGAACCGCCTCCGGGGCTCACCAGTGGTGGGTCCCGGGGTGTCGGATGCCACAGGTGGATACCGAAGCTCCCGACGCGGTCACGCGTCGGGAGCTTTTTCGTCTGGGACATGACCTCCCGCCCCAGGCGCCGAAACGTCGTATGCTTGGTCGGCGCAGCTCCGGCGTGCGCTCATCCGTGTTTCAATGACGTGTCTGGGCAGGGTCCGGTCACAGGATCCCGGTCCTCACGGACCGTTCAGGACGACGGTGCAGATTGACGATGCGCAAGATGCTACAAATTGGCCCCGAGCTGCGATTCACGCTCAAGTTCGTGGCGTTGTTCGGGCTCTTCTACGCGGGCTATATGAGCATCCCGGACGATTTCCTGCGCGATCGCGTCTTCTACCACGGCATCACCCAGGTCAGCGCCAGCATCATCGATCTGGTCGCGCCCCAGGAGGCGGTCCAGGCAGAGTCGAATCGCCTCTACTCGAGCAAGGCTGCGCTGCGAATCATTCGCGGTTGCGATGGTTCCGGCGCATTGTTCCTGCTCGTCGCCGCGGTCCTGGTGTTTCCGGTGTCCGCCGCGCGCAAGCTGGCCGGCGTCCTCGGCGCGGTGCTGCTGGTGTACGTGCTCAACCAGCTGCGTGTCGTCGGTCTGTACTTCGTGGTTGCCTACGAGCGCGACCTGTTCCTGCCCATCCACACCTACTTTGCTCCCACCTTGATAGTCGTGCTGTGCAGCGCATTCTTCGCGGGATGGGCGATCTGGTCCGGTCGTCGGCATCATGACTCCGCAGCAGCTTCCTAGATTCCTGCTGCGCTTGTTGCTGGCCTGGTTGGGCGTATCGGCCCTGCTGCTGCTGCTGGAAGGGTGGATCGCCGCGCCGCTGGCGAGCTATCTCACCTGGCTGTTCCATCAGGTGCCAGTGGACTATGCGCTCGAGTTGAGTGCGCGAGGCAGCGAGCCACCGGGTATCACCCTGACAATCACGGCCACGGCGAGACGCGTGCTCACCCTCGCTCCGGAGAGCTTCCTGCTGCCGGGCACCACCTTTCAGACCACCGCGACGCTGCTGCATCTGCTGGTGCCCGCCTCGATCATCCTCTCGTTGGTCCTGGCCTGGCCGCTGCGCAGCTTCGGGCAGCGGCTCGTGCTGCTCGGTCTGGGGCTGCTCGTGGCGGTCGTGCATCTGACCCTGCTCGAGCCGCTGGTGATCCTGGGTAGCGTCGAGATGGCACCGCTGGTCCAGGTCCAGAACAGCGGACAGCAGGTGGAAGAGCCGCTGATCGTCGGCGTCATGCTGTTCCTGGAGTCGGGTGGGCGTTGGCTGACCGCCGTGTTGGCCGCGGTCGTCGCCGTGTCACTGTACGAATGGCTCTTCAATCGAGTTCGACCGGGAGACTCGCCCGACATATCGCCAGAGGCACCATCAGCGGTTCCGTCCGCGGCTCGGCTGGAGCCGATGTCTACAACCTCGCCGGCGAGCCCCGGCCAACGCAGCCCGGCGCGAGTCGGACCACGCCGGAAACGCTGAGAGCCACAGCCATGACGAATGCCGTCCACAACCGCCGCGCGAGCGCCGCCGGTATCCACGCGCCAACGCCGAGCTCATTCGGGCGCGGGCGCGCCGTCGATCGTTGGCTGCGGGGCGCCGTGTTGGCCGGTCTCAGCGTGTTCATCGTCTTCGCGGGCCGGTCGCCCGTTGTCGCAGCTCAGGTGCCGAGCCGACTGCACTCGGTGACACCTTACGATGCCGCACGCGCCGAAGCACTGACCGGCTCACTGACACTGGTCGGCAGCGAGTCGATGGCGGGCGCGGCGCGCGCCTGGGCACGCGCCTTCCAGGACTTCCATCCGAAGGTCGAGGTCAGCGTCGTAGCCGGGACGGCGGCGGACGGCATGGCGGCCCTGAACTCGGGTACCGCGCAGATCGCTCTCATGGCCCGCGAGCCGACCTACCCGGAGATCGAGCCGATGGAGGTCGCCAAGGGCTACCGGCCCACCGCGGTCAGCGTCGGCGTCGATGCGGTGACCCTTTTCGTGCCGGAAGCAAACGATCTGGCGGGCTTGAACCTGCGTCAGCTGGAGGCGCTGCTGGCCGGCGAGCAGCGCTGCGAATCCGCGCTGCCACGCCCGCGAAGCTGGGCCGAGCTGGGAGTGCAAGGACCGCTTGCGGAGCGGCCGATCGTGATGTTGGGCCTGCCTGCCGAATACGCCGCGAGCCGCTTGCTCGGGCAACGTGTGCTCTGCGCGGGCGCCATGCCTGCACCAACTCGGGTGCTGCCGGATCAGGCTGCGCTGGTCGCGCAGCTACGCGTCACGCCCGAGGCCATCGGCTTCGCCAGTCGCGGCGCGATGGTGCCCGGGCTGCGAGCGGTGCCACTCACGGTGGGCCGCCCGGGCGGCTTCCTGCTCCCGACCGATGGCAACATCCTGCATGGTCGCTATCCGCTCTACCAGGAGCAGTTCCTGGTCGTCGACAAGTCGCCGGCGGCCGCGCTCGCGCCGGTGCTGCGTGAGTTCATGAAGATGGTGCTCTCGGTGACCGGGCAGCGCATGGTGCAGCAAAGTGGTCTGGTGCCCTTGCTCCCGGTCATGGCCGACAAGCAACGACGTCGACTGGAACTCGATTGACGGGACCGTACCGCGAGGGGCGTGGCGTTCCCGCACGGACTGACCATCTGGTGACGGGCAGCGGGTTGCCCGCGTGACGGGGGCGCTGGCGAGGCCTCGCCGCACGGCCAAATCGAGCGGACGCAAGACAAGTTGTGAACCGCGTCCCAAGCCGGTGGACCCGTCTTTACAACATGTTCACCTTCGGTCAGCCTGCGCGCCTTCTCTTTGTAGGATCCGCCCGGTAGCGTAACGCAGGCAGCATCTGGCGTTCACGTCCGAGCTCGGCAGGCAAGCCATCGTCCCTGGCCCGCCCCCGCGTCTCGCGAGCTGCCTCGTGTGGCGTCCACCAACAGTCGGTGGGATTGATTCCCGACGCACGCTCCAGTTCGTCGCTTCGACAAGCGTCGAAGTGTGACGCCTTAGGTTTTTCCAATCCCACCAATTAGGAACACTGTAGCGCATGCCCCGTGCGGCATGGCTGGGTCAGAGAACGATGCTTGACAACCAATCACAGCCCCTCGCGCCCACGCCAGCCACGGGGCACGGCGGCGTTGCCTGGATCGTCTGGGCACTGTTGCTCGCTGGCTTCATCGGCTTCACCTTCTACGACGGTATCGTCGAGGTGGTCCGTCACTGGACGGACTTCGAAGAGTACAGCCACGGCTTCCTGATTCCCCTGGTCAGCCTCTATCTGGCCTGGCAACGCAAGGACGAGCTGCGCGCGCTGCCGGTGGTCGGCAGCCTGTGGGGCGTAGCCATCGTGCTGGCCGGCATCGCGCTGATGTTCGTCGGTGAGCTCAGCACCCTGTATATCCTGGTCATCAGCGCGCTGATCGTCACCTTGACCGGGATCGTGGTGACGATCTGGGGCTGGCCCGGCTTCCGGCTGCTGTGGGTGCCGCTGGTCTATCTGGTCTTCATGATCCCGATCCCGCCCTTCCTGCAGAACAAGCTGTCCGGAGTGCTGCAGCTGTTGTCCTCCGAGATCGGCGTGATGGTCATCCGGCTGTTCGGCATCAGCGTCTTTCTCGAGGGCAACGTCATCGATCTGGGCAGCTATCAGCTGCAGGTGGTCGAGGCCTGCAACGGTCTGCGCTATCTGTACCCGTTGGCGAGCTTCGGCTTCCTGCTCGCCTACATGTTCCAGGCACCGCTGTGGCAACGCGCCGTCATCTTCCTGTCCACCATCCCGATCACCGTGCTGATGAACAGCTTTCGGATCGGCGTCATCGGGGTGCTGGTCGAGTATTTCGGGATCGAGCAGGCCGAGGGCTTCCTGCACGATTTCGAGGGTTGGGTGGTGTTCATGGTGTGCGTGGCGATCCTGCTCGCCGAGATGTGGCTGCTCGCCCGTCTCACCGGCGACCGACGTCCATGGCGCGAGGTGTTCAAGCTGGACATTCCGCGGGTCGACCCGCGGCAGCAAGCGCGTGGCATGCCGCGTCTGCCCGCGGCGTCCGTGGGGGTGTGCGTGCTGCTGGGGCTGGCGGCGGTTGGTGTGTACTCGCTCGGTCAGCGACAGGAGGTGGTGCCCACGCGTCAGGATCTGACCATGTTCCCGACCCGTCTGGACGATTGGCGGGGCCGTCCACAGGGCATGGAGCAACGCTACCTGGACGCGCTCAAGCTGAGCGACTATCTGCTGGCCGACTATCAGAACGGATCCAGGGGGCTGGTGAACCTGTATGTCGCCTGGTACGACTCGCAGCGCAAGGGACATTCGATCCACTCACCACGCTCGTGCATACCGGGGGGCGGCTGGGAGATCAGCTCGGTGAAGAGCGTCGAGATCCCGAGCTCCAAGGTCTATGGCCAGCCGCTGCACGTGAACCGGGTCGAGATCCAGAAAGGTCCCAATCGGCAGTTGGTCTACTATTGGTTTCAGCAGCGTGGTCGGGTCATCAACAGCGAGTACATGGTCAAGGGCTACCTGCTGTGGGATGCGCTGACCCGCCAGCGCACCGACGGCGCCCTGGTTCGACTGACCACACCGGTGCAGCCCGGCGAGTCCTGGTCGCAGGCGGACGAGCGCCTGATCGACTTCGCGAAGTCGCTCAGCGGTGAGCTGGAACCCTACATTCCATCCTAGTGCGGCGTTGCCCGGCGCGGGCGTCGGGCACTCGATACAGACAGCGCAGATTACGGTCGCAGATGAACCCGATACTTGTACTTTTGGCAGCAATGGCGATCAGCATGGTCGTAATCCCGACCATGGTTCGGCTTGCGCCAAGACTCAAGATGATCGACATGCCCGACCCACGCAAGGTCCACGCGATACCGGTGGCCCGGGTCGGCGGCTGGGGCATCACCCTGGGGGCGTTGCTACCGTTCGTGCTCGCCTCGCCGATGGATCCTGTGATCAGCACCTATGTGTTCGGCGCGGTCGTGCTGATGGTGTTCGGCACGCTGGACGACTGCTTCGAGATGGGGCACTACCCGAAGTTCATCGGTCAGTTCCTGGCCACCATCCCGCTGGTCTACTACGGTGGGCTGTACGTGGAGCGGTTTCCCTTCATGGGCCCGGAGTTGCTGCCGCCGGAGATCGGCAAGCCGTTCACGGTGTTCGCCCTGGTCGGGATGATCAACGCCATCAACCACTCCGACGGCCTGGACGGGCTGGCCGGGGGCGAGAGCTTTCTGAGCCTGATCGTCATCAGTCTGCTGGCCTTCCTGTACATCGATGGCGCCGCCGCCGGCGCGCAGCTCGCCGAATCGCCCGACATGTTCTATGCGGTGATCCTGCTGGTGCTCGCGATGGCCGTGATCGGTGGGCTGCTCGGCTTCCTGCGCTTCAACACCCATCCGGCTCGTGTGTTCATGGGCGACAACGGCAGCCAGTTCCTCGGCTTCACGCTGGGCTTCATGGCCGTGCTGTTGACCCAGCGGATCAATACCGGTCTCACGCCGGCGTTGCCCGCGCTGTTACTCGGCCTGCCCATCGTCGACATCCTGGCGGTGTTCTACCTGCGCATCAGTGGCGGGATGAACTGGTTCAAGGCGACCCGCAATCACGTTCACCACCGGCTCCTCGACCTCGGATTCGTCCACTCCGAGTCGGTCGTGATCATCTACTCGGTGCAGGCCTTCTTCGTGACCTGCGCGGTGATCCTGCGCTATGCGCCGGACTGGCTGGTGCTGGCTGTCTATCTGGGTGGGTGTGGCGCGCTGTTCGCGCTGATCACCGCCGCCGAGCGACGCGGCTGGCGGGCCAGCTCGCTGAAGTCCAGGTTTCGACTCGAGGGTTATCTGACCTGGCTCGAATCGCTACCGACCTTGCGCAATCTGCCGTTATTGCTGGTGACAGTGGGCATTCCCGTCTATTTCGTGGGCAGCTGCGCGAGCCTGAGCATGGTACCCACCGACTTCGGGGTGCTGTCGCTGGTGTTGCTGGTGGCCCTGGGCGTGGAGGTGCTGCGCAGCACCCGCGGCAGCGTGCTCGGTCGTCTGATCGTGTACTCCACGGCCATGTTCGTTGTCTATCTCAGTCTCACACCCGGGCCGCGCGCCGAGCTGCCGCTGGTCATCGATCATGCCTTCTTCGTGGTGCTCGCCGTGTGTGTGGCCATCGCCATGCGCTCGGCTGGTGACGGTGAGTTCAGGATCACGCCGATGGATTACCTGATCGTGTTCATCATGCTCGGTGTCGGGCTGGTCTCGCTGAGCTTTGACCAGGTGCGTGTGAACACGGCGCTGATCATCAAGGCAATCATCATCCTGTACGCCTGCGAGCTGATTCTGAGCCGCGCGCAACGCGGCTGGGCGGTCATCAGCATGACCGTGCTGGCGACCCTCGCAGTGCTCACCCTTCGCGGT